>NZ_CP162487.1:300000-560000 GCF_041240605.1 Xanthomonas sp. DAR 80977
GCATCGCCAAGATCCGCGAGCGCCTGGACGACGGCAGCGAGCGCATCGTGCATCGCATGGGCGATGTCGGCTATTTCGACGCGCAGGGCCGGCTGTGGTTCTGCGGGCGCAAGACCCAGCGCGTGGAAACCGCGCACGGGCCGCTGTACACCGAGCAGGTCGAGCCGATCTTCAACACCTTGCCGTGGCTGCGCCGCAGCGCGCTGGTCGGGATCGGCGCGGCGGGCGCGCAGCGGCCGGTGCTGTGCTACGAACTGCAGCCGGGCACGCCGCCGCCGGCGCAGGCGCAGGCCGAGTTGCGCGCACTGGCGCAGGCGCATCCGCACACCGCCGGCATCGCCGATTTCCTGTGCCATCCGGGCTTCCCGGTGGATATCCGCCACAACGCCAAGATCGGCCGCGAGAAGCTGGCGCTGTGGGCCAAGGACCGCGTGCGCTGAGGCCGCGGCGATGGGCGAGCGCTACCGGCTGGACGATCTGCGCATCGACGTGCAGCGGCAGCGGGTCGAGCGCGACGGCGTGGCGCTGGAGCTGGGCGGGCTGAGTTTCCGCCTGCTGCACTACCTGCTGCGGCAGGGCCAGCGCGTGGTCGGCTTCGACGAGCTGATCGCGCAGGTGTGGGCGCCGGCGCTGGTCAACGAAGAGACCGTGACCCAGCGCGTGCGCCTGTTGCGGCAGGCGCTGGGCGACGCCTCGCGGCAGCCGCGCTACCTGCGTTCGGTGCGCGGCCAGGGCTACCAGCTGTGCGTACCGGTGCGCAGCGACGACGACGGCGACCACGCACCGACGCAGCCACGGCGGCGTTGGCATGGCGCGGCGGTCGCGGCGGTCGTCGTGCTCGGTACCGGGATGCTGGCGGCGCTGGCGTGGTCGTGGCATGCGCCGCCGCAGAAAGCGCAGACCTCGCCGCTGCTGCAACGCGCCGACTACTACGCCGGCATCGGCCAGCGCGACGACAACGAACGCGCGATCGCGCTGTACCGGCAGCGCCTGCAGCAGGCGCCGGACGAGGCGCGCGCGCTGCTCGGGCTCAGCCGCGCCTACAGCGCGCGCGTGTGCCAGTACGGCGGCGATGCGCAATTCGCCGCGCTCGCGCGGCGCCTGGCGGCGCAGGTGATCGCGGCGCAGCCGCGGCTGGCCGCCGCGCATGCCGCGCTCGGCTATGCGCACGATTGCCGCGGCGAGTATGCGGCGGCGCTGGCCGCCTACGAGCGCGCGCTGCAGCTGGATCCGGGCGCCGATGCGGTGCGCGGCTCGGCCGCCTATCTGTACGAACGCAAGGGCCGGCTGGCGCAGGCGCTGGCCGCCAACCTGCAGGTGCGCGATCCGGCACGGGTGCGCTTCCTGCCGATCCAGATCGCCAGCAACCTCAACCTGCTCGGCTACGTCAGCGCCGCCGAAGCGCGCTATCGCGACAGCTTCCAGCTGTATCCGGACAGCGCGTTCTCCAACCTGGCCTGGCCGAGCTTCCTGTTCGCGCATGGCCGCAACGCCGAGGCGCAGGCGGCGCTGGACGAGGCGCTGGGACGCGGCACCGACTACGCCGGGCTGTACCTGCTGCAGGCGGAACTGGCGCTGGCGCAGGGCGATGCGGCGCGTGCGCGCCAGGCCAGCCTGCACGCGCTGCGGCTGCGTCCGCACGGCAGCCTGGCGCAGACCGTGGCGTGGACGCTGGACGCGCAGCCGCGGCCTGCGCCAGCGCTGCTGCGCGCGCGGGCGCAGGACCTGCTGCAGGGCATCGCGCACGGTGCCGATCCGCTGGATGCGCTGGACGCGGCGCTGCTGCTGCAACTGGCCGGCGACCCGGCCGCGGCGCTGGAGGCGCTGCGCCGCGCGCAGGCCGCCGGCTATCGCGATGGCGCCTACCTGCAGGCCTCGCCGCTGCTGGCGCCGCTGCGCGCGCAGGCAGGCTTCGCCGCGCTGCTGGCGCGCAACCAGGCCGACATCGCCGCGCAGCGCGTGCAGGTGCGCCGCGCCGGCCTGCTGCCGCAGGAGACCGGCGCGGCTACGGCAGCGCCTTGAGCACGTAGTCGGCGAGCAGCGCCTGCGACTGCGGGTGCATCTTCGGCGTGTTGTAGGCGCGGCGGGTGATCACCACCACCAGGCGTTCCTCGGGCAGCACGAACACGTAGTTGCCGCCGTTGCCGGACATCGCCCACACCCCGCGTTCCACGCCGCGCACCGGGAAGCGGAAGCGCCACAGCAGATAGCCGTAGTCGGCGTCCTCGCGCGCCTGCGCGTGCACCGTGGTCATCGCCCGCACCCAGTCCGCCGGCAGCACCTGGCGGCCGTGCCAGCGGCCCTGGTCGAGCAGCAGCTGGCCGAACCTGGCCAGGTCGCGGCTGCGGTAGCGGGTGCCGCCGCCGCCCATGCCCACGCCCTCGGCGGAACGGCCCCAGCGGACGGCGGCGATCCCCAGCGGCCGTTCCAGCGCCTGCGCGGCGAAGTCCTCCAGGCGCTGGCCGGTGGCCTTCTCCAGCAGCGCGCCGAGCAGGAAGCTGCCTGCGGTGCAGTAGGAAAAGGCGCGGCCGTGCGGGCTGTCCTCGGGGCGGCGCATCCACGGCGCGTAGCCCTTGATCGGCAGGTCCAGCGCGAACTGGGTCCAGTCGGCGCTGACGTACATGCGTTCCTCGTTGCCGCTGGAGAACGCGTTGTCGTCGTCGCATTCCAGTTGCGAGCTCATCGTCAGCAGGTCCTCCACGGTGATCGCGCGCTTGCGCGGATCCGGGTGTTGCCACTGGCGGTCGCCGAACGCGTCGTAGACCTTGGCCTGCGCACCGGACAGGCGGCCGCGGTCGATCGCCGCGCCGACCAGCATCGCGGTGATGCTCTTGGTCGCCGAGCGGGTGTCGTGCAGGGTCTGCCGGTCGGCATCGCCGAAGTAGCGCTCGTAGACCAGCGCGCCGTCGCGCACGATCAGCACGCTGCTGGTGCCCGGCGCCTTGCCGTCGGCGACGGCCTGTTCCAGCGCCGCCAGCGTGGCCAGGTTCCAGCCGGTGGCCTTGGCGTCGGCGACCTGCCAGCCGTCGTCCAGCGCCGGCGGCGCGGTGGCGGAGGTAGAGGCAGAGGCAGAGGCGACGGGAGCGGCGTGGGCGAGTGGCAGGGCGAAGGCGAGCGCGGTGCACAGCAGGAACGGAAGGCGCGGCATGGTGGAACTCCGGAAGGATGCGGTCCGCGCACTGCGCCAGCACCGTGGCTGAAGTGCCTGATGCCAGAGTGAAGAATTATGAAGTCGTGCAATATCAGTGGCTTGCAGAGTGTCGCGGCAGCGCCCGCCGGCGCGCGGATCGCCTTCCCCGGCGACCCCGGCTATCGTGTGCGCCCTGGTTCGATCGGTGCGGCGCGATGAAGATTGTGGTGACGGGCGGTGGTGGATTCCTGGGCCAGGCGCTGTGCCGTGGCCTGGTCGCGCGCGGGCACGAGGTGATCAGCTACAATCGCGGCCACTATCCGGAACTGCAGGCGCTGGGCGTGGCCCAGGTGCGCGGCGACCTGACCGATGCGCAGGCGCTGCACCACGCCGTCGCGGGTGCCGATGCGGTGTTCCACAACGCGGCCAAGGCCGGTGCCTGGGGCAGCTACGACAGCTATTACCAGCCCAACGTGGTCGGCACCGAGAACGTACTGGCCGCCTGCCGCGCGCACGGCGTGGGGCGGCTGGTCTATACCTCCACGCCGAGCGTGACCCATCGCGCCACCCATCCGGTGGAAGGCCTGGGTGCGGACCAGGTGCCGTACGGCGAGAACTTCCAGGCGCCGTACGCGGCGACCAAGGCGATCGCCGAGCGCGCGGTGCTCGCCGCCAACGACGCGCAGCTGGCGGTGGTGGCGCTGCGGCCGCGGCTGATCTGGGGGCCGGGCGACAACCAGATCCTGCCAAAGCTGGTCGCGCGCGCGCAGGCCGGGCGCGTGCGCCTGGTCGGCGGTGGCGACAACCGGGTCGATTCCACGTTCATCGACAATGCCGCGCAGGCGCATTTCGACGCGTTCGAGCACCTGGCGGTGGGCGCGGCCTGCGCCGGCAAGGCGTACTTCATTTCCAACGGCGAGCCGCTGCCGATGCGCGAGTTGCTGAACAAGCTGCTGGCCGCGACCGGCACGCCGCCGGTGACCAGGACCCTGTCGTTCAAGGCCGCCTACCGGATCGGCGCGGCCTGCGAAACGCTGTGGCCGCTGCTGCGCTTGCGCGGCGAGCCGCCGCTGACCCGCTTCCTGGCCGAACAGCTGTGCACGCCGCACTGGTACAGCATGGAACCGGCGCGCCGCGATTTCGGCTATGTGCCGCAGGTGTCGATCGCGCAAGGCCTGCAGCGCCTGGCGTCATCATGGCGCCGCGACACTTCCGTCACTTCCTGACGACCGTCGGTTTCCGAAGATGTCTGCGCGCCGATTCGGCACGACAACTTCTGGACCTTGCCATGCTGCATTACGCCATCATCTTCTTCGTTATCGCCATCATCGCCGCCGTGCTTGGCTTCAGCGGCATCGCCGGTGCGGCGACCAACATCGCCTGGATCCTGTTCGTGGTGTTCCTGATCCTGGCCGTGATCTCGATGTTCCGTCGCGGCAAGGTCTAGTCGCCCGCGCTGCATCCCGAACGGCCCGCCGCACCGGAGACATCCGGCGCGGCGGGCCGTTCGTTTTTGTGCGCGCCGCTGGCGCGATTCACGTCATTGCGTGGCCGCTGCCTGTTCGCCTGATCCCGGCAAGGCCACCGCGCTGCGCAGCGCCGCGTCCTGCGCATGGCGTTCCAGCGCCAGCTCGATCAGGCGCGTGATCAGCGCGCGGTAGCTCAGTCCGCTGGCCTGCCACAGCTTCGGATACATGCTGATGCGGGTGAAACCCGGCAGCGTGTTGAGTTCGTTGACCACGATGCGGCCGTCGCCGGTCAGGAACACGTCCACCCGCGCCAGGCCGGCGCACTCCAGCGCCTGGTAGGCGCGCAGCGCGACGGCGTGGATGCGTTCCTGGGTGGCGTCGTCGATCGCCGCCGGCACCACCACGTCGGCGCCGGTCTCGCTGATGTATTTGGTTTCGTAGGAATAGAACGCGTCGTGCACCACCACTTCGCCGCACACGCTGGCCAGCGGCGCGTCGTTGCCGAGCACCGCGCATTCGATCTCGCGCCCGTCGATGGCCGCTTCCACCAGCACCTTGTGGTCGTAGGCCAGGGCCAGCGCCAGCGCCGCGGCGAAGCCGGTCGCATCGTGCACCTTGCTCACGCCCACCGACGAGCCCTGGTTGGCCGGCTTGACGAACAAGGGCAATCCGAATTGCGCGGACAGCGCGGCGAAATCCGCCTGCGCCGCATCGGCGCGGCGGATGCAGGCGAACGCCGCGACCTCCAGCCCGGCGTCGCGCAGCAGGCGCTTGGCCACGTCCTTGTCCATCGCCAGCGCCGAGCCGAGCACGCCGGAGCCGACGAACGGCAGCCCGGCCATGCGCAGCAGGCCTTGCAGCGAGCCGTCCTCGCCGAGCGTGCCGTGCACGATCGGGAACGCCACGTCGATCTGCTCCAGCGCCTGCGCCGGTTGCAGCGCGCGCAAGGGCTGGGCGTCGTCGCCGGGGATCACCGCCACGCCGCGGCCGCTGCGCTGCAGCGCGATCCGCGCCGGATCGTCGGCATGCAGCAGGAATGTATCGCGCTCGCTGGCATGCCAGCGGCCCTGCTTGTCGATGCCGATCAGGGTGGCGTCGAAGCGCTGCGGGTCCAGCGCATCGACGATGTTGCGCGCCGACTGCAGCGAAACCTCGTGCTCGGCCGACTTGCCGCCGAAGATGATGCCGACCCGGATCTTGCGCATGCATGTCCTCGCCGCAGGGCGCCGCTGTGGGGTGCATAGCATGAAGGTTTTGCACGCGGCGGCCCAGGCCGATGCACTGTCGCATGGCGTTGCGCCGCGGCCTTGTAGAATGCGCGCATGTCGCCTACTCCCCTCGATGCCCTCAAGCCCCTGGCCGGCCGCGCGCTGGAAGCGGCGCTCAACCGCGCGCTGGCGCTGGACCCGGATACCCGCGAGGCGTTGCGCGGCCTCGACGGCCAGCGCGTGGCGCTGACCCTGGACGCGCCGGCGCTGGCGCTGCAGGTCCGCGTGGACGGCACGCGCCTGCAGGTCGGGCCGGTGGACGCGGCGCAGGAGCCGGACCTGGCGGTGCGCAGCACCCTGGGCGGGCTGTTCGCGCAGCTGCCGTTCCTGGCCCGGGCGCGGCGCGGCGCCAGTCCCGGCGGGCGGGTGCGGGTGTCCGGCGACGCCGAGCTGGCGCGGCGCCTGCAGCAGCTGGCGGCGCGCTTCGATCCGGATTGGCAGCGGCCGTTCACCCAGGTATTCGGCGACGTGCTCGGCGTGCAGTTCGCCAATGCCGCGCGTTCGGCGTTGCAGCAGGCCCAGCGCAGCGCGCAGGACCTGGCGCAGAGCGCGGCCGAGTACGTCACCGAGGAGTCGCGCGACGTGGTCCCGCGCGCCGAGCTGGACGCGTTCTACGACGACGTCGATGCGGTGCGCGACGACGTCGAGCGCCTGGCCGCGCGCGTGGCGCGGCTGCAGCCGGGGCGCGGCGCATGAAGGCGATGTTCCGCGCCAGCCGCATCGGCCGGGTGGTGCTGCGCTACCGCCTGGACGACCTGCTCGACGGCACCCCGGCCGAGCGCTGGCTGCGCCTGGCCAAGCCGTTCGTGCCGCGCGCCAGCCCGGACATCGCCGCACAGTCGCGCGGCGCGCGGCTGCGCCTGGCGCTGCAGGACCTGGGCCCGATCTTCGTCAAGTTCGGGCAGATCCTGTCCACCCGCCGCGACCTGATGCCGCCGGACGTGGCCGAGGAGCTGACCCTGCTGCAGGACCGGGTGCGCCCGTTCGACGGCGAGGCCGCGCGGCGCATCGTCGAGCAGGCGCTGGGGCAGCCGATCGGGGTGGCCTTCGCCAGTTTCGACACCACCCCGCTGGCCTCGGCCTCGATCGCGCAGGTGCATGCGGCGACCCTGCACGACGGCCGCGAGGTGGTGGTCAAGGTGCTGCGCCCGGACATCGAGCGGCAGATCGATGCCGACATCGCGTTGCTGACGTCCGCCGCCGCGCTGGTCGATCGCGCCCATCCGCGCGCCGACAAGATCCGTCCGCGCGAGGTGGTCGCCGAGATCGAGACCACCCTGGCCGCGGAACTGGACCTGCAGCGCGAAGGCGCCAACGCCAGCGTGCTGCGCCGTTTCTGGCTGCATTCGGACGACCTGTACGTGCCGGAGGTGATCTGGAGCCACACCGCCGAGCGCGCGCTGACCCTGGAGCGGGTGCGCGGCATCCCCTCCGACGACATCGCCTCGCTCGACGCCGCCGGCATCGACCGCAAGGCGCTGGCGGCCAAGGGCGTGCGCGTGTTCTACACGCAGGTGTTCCGCGACAATTTCTTCCATGCCGATGCGCACGCCGGCAACATCTGGGTCGACAGCGATCCGGCGCGGCGCATCAACCCGCGCTTCATCGCGCTGGACTTCGGCATCATGGGCCAGCTGTCGCAGGAAGATCAGTACTACCTGGCCGAGAACTTCATGGCCATCTTCAACAAGGACTACCGGCGGATGGCCGAGCTGCACGTGGAGGCGGGCTGGATGCCGGCCAACGTGCGCATCGACGAACTGGAAGCGGCGGCGCGCTCGGTGTGCGAGCCGTACTTCACCCGGCCGCTGTCGCAGATCTCGCTCGCCGAGGTGCTGATCAAGCTGTTCCGCGTGGCGCAGCGCTACCAGCTGACCCTGCAGCCGCAGCTGATCCTGCTGCAGAAGACCCTGCTCAACATCGAGGGCGTGGGCCGCCAGCTGGATCCGGAGCTGGACATCTGGGCGGTGGCGCGGCCGGTGCTCGAGCGCATCCTGATCGAGCGCTACAGCCCGCAGCGCGCGCTGCACGAACTGCGCAAGCGGCTGCCGGAAATCATGACCCACGCACCGGACATGCCGCGCCTGGTGCACGGCTGGCTGCGCCAGCAGGTCGAGGGCCGGCACGAACTGTCGATGCGTTCGCGCGACCTGTTCGAGCTCAACGCGATCCTGCTGCGCATGCAGCGCCGCGTGGTCACCGCGATCACCGGCGTGGGCCTGCTCACGGTCGCCGCGCTGCTGTACGCGCTCGACGCCGGCGGGCCGCAGCTGGGCGGGGTGTCGCTGTGGACATGGATCGCCGGCGGCATCGGCGTGGCCAGCCTGCTGTCGGCGTGGTGGCGGCGCTAGACGCGTCGCCGCCGGACGCCGCGGCCTGGGCGCGCGGCGCGCGCGTCGCCGAGCGGCACCACGGTTTTCTCCAGCTTCGGAGCTGCGCATGCCCTGGATCGTCGGCAAGTACCTGATCACCGCCGCGCTGGTGGTGGCGATTTCCGAAGTGGCGCGGCGCAGCGACCGCCTCGGCGGGCTGATCGCGGCCTTGCCGCTGGTGACCGTGCTGACCCTGATCTGGCTGCAGCTGGAGCGGCAGCCGCAGGCCAAGATCGCCAACCATGCCTGGTACACGTTCTGGTACGTGCTGCCGACGCTGCCGATGTTCCTGGCGTTTCCGCTGCTGTTGCCGCGGCTCGGCTTCTGGTGGACGCTGGCCGCGTGCGCGCTGCTGAGCATGGCCTGCTTCGCCGCGTTGGCGCTGGGCCTGCGCCGCTTCGGCATCCAGTTGCTGTAGCGCCGGGACTGCCGTCGGTCGGCAGCCCTCGGCGCGGCGGCCGCGGCTCAGCGCCCTGCCGGCACTCCGGCCACCTTGGCGAAGAAGTCGTAGATGCCTTCGTCGCTCATCTTGCGCGCGTTGGCCAGTTCGCCGGCCTTGGTGGTGTAGACCGGCTTGCCGTCGGCGCCGACCACCACCGCTGCCGGGATGCCCTTCTGGATCGGGTCGCCGTAGGCCTGGCTCAGCGCCAGGTTGTGGTCGAAGTTGCCGACGTCGATCTTGACCACTTCGAAATGCGCGTTCACCAGCGCGGCGTTCTTCGCCGTGTGCAGCGAGGCGTCGAGCGCGCGGCAGTCGCCGCACCAGTTGGCGCCGAAGATCAGCAGGGTCGGCTTGTGCGCCTTCTTGCCGGCGGCCAGCGCCTGCTTCACCTGCGCGTTGGCGTCGGCCGCGGCGTCGTAGGGCAGGTCCAGCGCGTGGGCCAGCGGCACCACGGTCAGCAGCGACAACAGCAGCCAGCGTTTCATGGGGACTCTCCGCAGCGTGGGGGGAGGGCCATCGTCGAGCCGCGACCCGGCGGCGTCAACGGCCTGGCATGGGATACAGCGTGGCGCGCGCATTGTGGCCGGGGGACGCGGCGCGGATAATCCGGCGGTGAGCACTTCCCCCGATTCGTTGCAGATCCTCCATCTGGACCCATTCCTGGCCGTGGTCGACAAGCCCGCCGGGCTGATGGTCCACGACAGCAAGCTGGCCCGTGGCGAGGACGACTTCCTCGCCGATCGCCTGCGCGCGCAGCTGGGGCGCCCGATCTTCCTGGTGCACCGGCTCGACCGCGCCACCAGCGGCTGCCTGCTGCTGGCCTTCGACCGCGACACCGCCAGCGCGCTGGGCAAGGCGTTGATGGGCGGGGAGGTGGACAAGGACTACCTGGCGATCTGCCGCGGCTGGCCGGCCGAGGAGCGCTTCGACGTCGACCACGATCTCGACGGCGGCCCCGGCAAGCCGCTGAAGAAACCGGCGCAGACCCGCTTCCAGCGCCTGGCCTGCGGCGAACTGGCGGTGCCGTCCGGCGAATTCGACACCTCGCGCTACGCGCTGCTGCGCTGCAGCCCGGTGACCGGGCGCTTCCGCCAGATCCGCCGCCATCTCAAGCACCTGTCGCACCACCTGATCGGCGACACCAGCCACGGCGACGGCCGCCACAACCGCATCTTCCGCATGCACGGCGTGCACCGCATGCTGCTGCACGCCGAGCGGCTGGCGTTCCCGCATCCGGACGGGCGCCGGATCGAAGTGACGGCGCCGCTGGATGCCGAGTTCGCCAAAGCGTTCGCACTGCTGGGCTGGGCGGCCGTCTTGGACTGAGGCTGCGGATGCGGACGATCATCGCCACGCCGGCTTCGGCCTCGTGCAGGAAGCCAATGATCTGTTCTTCGGAAAAACGCTTCTTCACGTCCAATCCCCTTGGGTTAGGGAATTGGACTCCAAACCTGACTGCTGCTCGAAGGTGGGGGACGTCGCAAGGGCGACATCTCCAGCAGCGGACGCAAGATCTATCGCTCGCCCGGTCAGCGTGACTATCTGAAGGGATGGGCGCGTAAGCGCTGCGGAGGCTATGTATAGGCCCGCAAGCGGTGCAGCAGTTGATCTTTTCTGTATCGAAAATGATAATTGTTATCAATTGACGATTCAGCTCGTCGCTACAGGTGTGAAGTCGCCGGATGCTTGTACCTTTCCTGATCATGCTTCGCGAGGGTATCGAGGCCGCGCTGATCGTCGGCATCGTGGCCAGCTATCTCAAACAGAGCGGTCGCGGAACGCTGATGCCGGCGGTGTGGGTCGGTGTACTGCTGGCCACGGCGCTGTCGCTGTTCGCTGGTGCGGGGTTGCAGCTGACGGCTGCCGAGTTTCCGCAGAAACAGCAGGAGCTGTTCGAAGGCGTGGTCGGTCTGATTGCCGTGCTGATGCTGACGTCCATGGTGTTCTGGATGCGCAAGACCGCGCGCAGCATCAAGGGCAGCCTGCATGCCTCGATTGACAAGGCACTCAGCAGCGGCGACGGACAGAGCTGGGCGCTGATCGCCATGGTGTTCCTGGCGGTGGCGCGCGAAGGCCTGGAGTCGGTGTTCTTCCTGCTGGCGATCTTCCAGCAGAGCCGCGGCTGGGAAGCGCCGGTCGGCGCGCTGGCCGGCATCCTGGTGTCGGTGCTGGTGGGTTACGGCCTGTACTCCGGTGGCGTGCGCCTGGACCTGCGCCGGTTCTTCCGCCTGACCGGGCTGTTCATCCTGCTGGTGGCCGCCGGGCTGCTGGCAGGCGTACTGCGCAAGTTCCATGAAGGCGGCATCTGGAATCACCTGCAGCAGGTGGTGTTCGACACGAGCCACGCGTTGCCGATGGACAGTCCGGTCGGTGCGGTGCTGTCGGGCCTGCTCGGTTACCAGGCCGCGCCGGTGCTGGGCGAAGTCATCGTCTACCTGCTGTTCCTGGTCATCACCGTGATCCTGTTCCTGCGGCCCGCCGCACCCGTGTCCGCGCTTTCCACTTCCCGTTGAAGACCACGCCATGAAGACGCACGCCCAGTCCGGATCCTCCCGCCTCATGCTGTTGGCGGTGGCCGCCTCGGCCTTGCTGGTCATCGCCGGCGTGGCGGCGTTCTGGTACGCCTCCGGCGTGGCCCACAAGACGCCCAGGGCGGCCGGCAACGCGGTCACCGTCACCATCGAGGGCAACACCTGCCAGCCCAACGACATCAACGTGCCGGCCGGGCGCACCACCTTCACCATCGTCAACAATTCCCAACGCGCGCTGGAGTGGGAAATCCTGGATGGCGTGATGGTGGTCGAAGAGCGCGAGAACATCGCGCCGGGCTTCTCGCAGATCATGACGGCCAAGCTGTCGCCGGGCGAGTTCGACATCACCTGCGGCCTGTTGAGCAATCCGCGCGGCAAGCTGCGCGTCACCCCGTCGGCCGCATCCGATGCCGAAGACGCACGCCCGTCGCTGGTCAACTACGTGGGCGCACTGGCCGAATACCGCGTGTTCCTGGTGATGGAGTCGGGCACGCTGCAGGACGCGGCCGCCAACCTGGATGCGGCGATCCAGGCCGGCGACCTTGCCCAGGCCAGGGCCAGGTACGTGCAGGCGCACCAGTCGTACAAGCGCATCGAGCCGATGGCCGAGCTGTTCGCCGATCTGGACACGCGCCTGAACGCACGCGCCGATTACTACGAAAAACGCGAGGCCGATCCGGCGTTCAGCGGCTTCCATCGCATCGAACATGCGCTCTACGCGCAGCAGGACGTCGCCGCCGCCAGGGACGCCAGCACCCGGCTGGTCGCCGATGTCGGTGCGCTGGCCCAGCGCCTGGATGCACTCAACGTGCCGCCGGAGCGCCTGGCGGCATCGGCCAGCCGGCTACTGCGCCGTGTGGCCGATAACCTGCCGGCCGCTGGCGAAGACCGGGACGGCCGCGCCGAGCTGGCCAACCTGCAGGGCACGCTGGAAGGCACGCGCAGGATCCAGGAACTGCTGCAGCCGCTGCTGGCCAAGAGCAATCCGGCGCTGGACAAGACCCTGGCCGAACGCTTCGCCGCGTTCGATGCCGCATTGGCGCCGTACCGCGAAGGCGATGGCTTCCGCGAGGCTCCGCTGGATGCCGCGCACCGCACCGCGCTGGCTGCGCCGATCCGTGCGCTGGCAGACGAGCTGGGCAAGGTCAACGCGGCGTTGGGCCTGGAATGAGCCGCGGTCCTTCCGATGATGCTGAAGTGCCGCAGTCGGGGCGTCGTCGCCGCCTGCTGCAGGGCCTGGGCGCGGCGGGTGCCGCGCTGGCGGCGCTGCCTGCTGCCGCTTCCACCAAGGCCGCGCCCGCCGATGCGCAGGTGGCCGATGCGCCGCGCAGCGACAGCACCGGCCAGCATGTGCCGTTCCTGGGCGTGCACCAGGCCGGCGTCACCACGCCGCGTCCGACCGCCGGCATGCTGGCCTCGTTCTTCGTGCTGGCCGAAACGCGCCAGGACCTGGAACGCCTGTTCCGCACGCTCACCGGGCGCATCGCCTTTTTGACCCAGGGCGGCGTGCAGCCGCTGCTGGACCCGAAACTGCCGCCGCCGGGTTCAGGCATCGTCGGCCCGGTCGTGCAGCCCGATGCGCTGACCGTGACCGTGTCGGTCGGCGATTCGCTGTTCGACGAACGCTATGGCCTGGCCGCGCTCAAGCCGCGCCGCCTGCAGCAGATGAAGTCGCATCCCAACGATGCCCTGGACGAGGCGCTGTGCCATGGCGACCTGTCCATCCAGTTCTGCGCCAACACGCCGGACACCAACATCCACGCGCTGCGCGACATCATCAAGAACACGCCGGACCTGCTGGTGCTGCAGTGGAAGCAGGAAGGCACGGTGCCGCCGATTGCCGCCGCGCCGGGCAAGCCGCCGGAAAGCGCGCGCAATTTCCTGGGTTTCCGCGACGGCTCGGCCAATCCGGATTCGGCCAACGCCAAGCTGATGCAGCACATCGTCTGGGTGGGCGAAAACCATGACGAACCAGCGTGGGCGCGCAACGGCAGCTACCAGGCCGTGCGCATCATCCGCAACTTCGTCGAACGCTGGGACCGCACGCCACTGCAGGAGCAGGAAGCGATCATGGGCCGCCACAAGGACAGCGGCGCGCCGCTGGACGGCGGCCGCAGCGAGCACGACGTGCCCGATTACACGCGCGACGCGGAAGGCAAGCGCACACCGATGGATGCGCATATCCGCCTCGCCAATCCGCGCACGCCGGCCAGCGATGCCAACCTGATCCTGCGCCGCCCGTTCAACTACTCCAATGGCGTGACCAAGTCGGGTCAGCTGGAAATGGGCCTGTTGTTCATCTGCTACCAGGCCGACCTGGAGCAGGGCTTCCTGACCGTGCAGCGCCGGCTGGATGGCGAGCCGCTGGAGGAATACATCAAGCCCATCGGCGGCGGTTTCTTCTTCACCCTGCCGGGCGTGGTCGATGCGCACGACTGGCTGGGCAGCGGCCTGCTGCAGGCCGCGACCGGCTGAGGCCGGGCGTTCTTTTTCCTTCCCGTTATGGACAACCACCATGGCTGATTCCCGTCGTTTCCTGCTGGCCCTGTTGATCGCCGCCGGCCTGCAGGCGCACAGCGCCCATGCCGTGCCCGTGTCTCCGCTGGAGCTGGTGGGGCCGCTGTCGAACTACAAGATCTACGTGGCCGGCAACGTGCGCACCCTGAACACCGAAACGCGCGCCTTCACCGCCGCCATCAAGGCCGGCGACGTGGAAAGGGCCAAGCAGCTGTATGCGTCCACCCGAACCAGCTACGAGAGGATCGAGCCGATCGCCGAACTCTTCAGCGACCTGGACAGCGCCATCGATTCGCGTGCCGACGACCATGAAAAGGCGGAGAAGGACCCGGGCTTCGGCGGCTTCCACCGGATCGAATACGTGCTGTGGACACAGAACACGACCAAGGGGCTTGAGCCGGTCGCCGACAAGCTGATGGCCGACGTGCAGGAGCTGCAGACCCGTCTCGCCAGGCTGACCTTCCCGCCGGAAAAGGTGGTGGGCGGCGCGGCGGTGCTGATGGAGGAAGTGGCCGCGACCAAGATCTCCGGCGAGGAGAACCGCTACAGCCACACCGACCTGTGGGATTTCCAGGCCAACTTCGAAGGCGCCTACAAGATCGTCGAATTGCTGCGCCCGCTGGTCCAGCAGCAGGACAAGGCGTTCTCGGACAAGACCGACGCCAACTTCAAGACAGTGTTCGACACGCTGAAGAAGTACCGCACCGCCGACGGCGGCTTCGAGACCTACGCCAAGCTGAGCGAGCGCGACCGCAAGCTGCTGGCAGGGCGTGTCAACACGCTGGCAGAAGACCTCTCGCGTCTTCGCGGGATGCTAGGTCTGAACTGAGTGATTGATCCAGCTGAAGGATGCTGCGCTGTGCATGACGTTGAGATATGGGTCGATGTGGCGTTCTTCCGGAAGAACGCCTGGGCGCAGGCCTTCGCATTGCTGGCTCAGACGCGGGGCGAAAAACAATTGATTGCGGGGGACATCCTGCGTTTTCAAAGCGTGGGGATCTTTTCCCCTGCTTCATCAGGCACAGGTTGAGGCGCACGATCTTCCGATGACTGTCGAAATGACTGTCGCGAGGAGGTCACCATGGGAAGCCGGTGATCAGGGTTTCCGAATCGATAAACCCGAACCGCAGCATAAAGCGCCTGCCTATGGGTAGATTGGTCGCGAGAGGCTGGACGATCATCAGCTCCAGTGTTCCGCTAGCGTTAACAGAGGGGCGGGCCTGATGCCGGCGAAGCGCTTCGACAATAGCTTGGTTCACGCGCTGGGTCGGTGCACCCATCGAGGCGAAAGGATGTTCCCCGATCCATTTTCCGGCGGCCGGGTCAGGGCTTGGCCGGCGGCGTGTTGACGGTCTGCTCCAGGTCCTTCTGCAGGTCGGCGAACAGCGGGGTGATCTTCTGCTGGATCGCGCCCATCAGGTTCTGCATCAGCTGCGGGGTCTTGTCGAGCATGCTCTGGCCGGCCGGGCTCTCGTAGAACTCGGCCATCGCCAGCACGTCCTGCTTGGAGAACGACTGCTTGTACAGGTTCACGTACAGCGGGCGCATTTCCTGCCACGACAGCGCCTTGCGCACGGTGGCCTGGGTGCGCTCCTGGATCTGCTGCACCTTCTGCTGCTGCGCCGCGTCGAGCGGGCGCTGCGCGGTCAGCTGCGCGAACTGCTGGCGCTGCATCGCCTCGATCTGCGGCAGCATGCTGTCGAGCATGTTCTGCGCGCGCGAGGCGGACAGCAGGCGGTTGACGTCGCCGTCGCTGGGCGGCTCGGCCAGCGCGGGGGCCGCGGCCAGGGCCAGCAGCGCGGCCAGCAGCAGGCGCTGCGGCCAGGAACGGAACAGCGGCGGGGTCGGGTTCATCGAGCGTCCTGCAAGGCTATGACCGGCGGCCAGGATACGGGAATCGCCG
The DNA here is from genome assembly GCF_041240605.1 of Xanthomonas sp. DAR 80977. NCBI lineage: Bacteria > Pseudomonadati > Pseudomonadota > Gammaproteobacteria > Lysobacterales > Lysobacteraceae > Xanthomonas > Xanthomonas bundabergensis. The sequence goes on from NZ_CP162487.1 coordinate 315,633, forward strand.
CGGCCTCGCCGTGCGCTTGCGGCGACCCGGTTTCCCGGCGTGTCGGCCGACGCGGGAGGCGGTGCGCGACGCAGGCGTGCGCTGTGTCGCCGCGGACGGCGCGTCGGCGCCCGCGCGGCCGAGCCGCGGCAGAGGTTCGACGGCGTGCGCCAGGCGCTGCAGGAGGCGGGTCCGGGACGGGGTCCCTCGCGCCAGGACAGAGGTCGCGGCCTCCAACCACCCCGCGTTCGACCTGGCCAACGCGCTGGGTTCATGGAGGCGGGTGGACCCAGCCACAATCGACGGCACTGCCTGCACCCGGCCGTTCAGGCCGCGGGCCATGGGAAATCAAGCCGTCTGGCGGATGCCCTACAATTCGCGGATGGGTAACGGGGCCATCCACATCTCGAGCAACCTGGCGATTCCGGAAGCGGAAATCGTCGAGCGCTTCGTGCGCGCCAGCGGCGCCGGCGGGCAGAACGTCAACAAGGTCTCCACCGCGGTGGAGCTGCGTTTCGACCTGGCCGGCTCGCCGTCGCTGCCGGAGCCGCTGCGTGCGCGGCTGCTGGCGCGGCGCGACCGCCGCATCACCGCCGAGGGCGTGCTGGTGATCGACGCGCAGCGCTTCCGCACCCAGGACCGCAACCGCGACGATGCGCGCCAGCGCCTGGCCGAGTTCATTGCCGCCGGGCTGTCGGTGCCGAAGCGGCGCATCGCCACCAAACCCTCGCACGGCGCCAAGCTGCGGCGCCTGGACGCCAAGCGCGAGCGCAGCCAGATCAAACGCGGCCGTTCGCCCGGCCGCTGGGAGTGACTTTTGAGCGAACGCGATTTTTCGTTGCCCCCCGCGACCCCGAACATGCCGATGGTCAAGCCCAGCCGCCTCGGCCGCTGGCTCGGCCGCACCGCGCTGCGCCTGACCGGCTGGCGGGTGGTGGGCGAGTTCCCGGACGTGCCGAAGCTGGTGATGATCGTCGCCCCGCACTCGTCCAACTGGGACGGGTTCCTGGGCTTCGCGGTCAAGTTCGCGGTCGGCTTCGAGGTGCGCGTGCTCGGCAAGACCCAGCTGTTCTGGTGGCCGCTGGGGCCGTTGCTGCGCAAGCTCGGCGGCATCCCGCTGGACCGCAAGTCGCCGCGCGGCGTGGTCGAGCAGGCGGTGGCGCTGATCCGCGAAGCGCCGCGCATGTGGTACGTGATCACCCCCGAAGGCACGCGCAAGCGGGTGGAGAAGTGGAAGGTCGGCTTCTGGAAGATCGCCCACGGCGCCGAGATCCCGATCTTCCCGGTGTACTTCGACTACCCCAGCCGCACCGTCGGCCTCGGCCCGCTGTTCCACACCGGCGCCGACATGCACGCCGACGTCGCCGCGATCCGCACCTGGTACCGGCCGTGGCGCGGGAAGCACCGCGATACGTTGTAAGGCCGGCCGGCACGTCGATGCGGATGCGGTTCCTGCAGGAGCGGCTTCAGTCGCGACCGGCCTTACCGGTAATGCCCTGTCGCGGCTGATGGCCCGAGGCCACCCGGAGCCGCTCCTACGAGATTGCGCCGACCGACCTGCAACTCACAGCTCGCGCAGTGCTGTGGGAGCGACTTCAGTCGCTCCCACAAGGTCGCCGCGACCTGCAAAGTGTCGAAAAAGCGCCACGCGCGGTGCCGGCGACCGCGCCGCTACAGCGCGCTGCCGCCGAACTTGTGCGTGTACTGCAGGTACAGGCTGCGGCCGACCGTGTCGAACCAGGACACGTCGTAGTACGGATACGCCGTGTAGGTGCGGTCGTGCGGCGGCATCTTGTCGAACAGGTTGGTCACCGCCAGCGACAGCTGCGCATGGTCGCCGATGCGGTATTGCACCGAGGCGTTGTAGCGGTAGGTGGCGCCGATCCACGGGCTGTCGCCGCTGTCCGGATCGTAGACCTGGTCGTAGGAATCGGAGCTGGGCAGGCGCCCCAGGCGCTCGCCGTGCAGCGTCGCCGACCAGGCCTTGCGTTCCCACGACACGCTGGCGCTGGCCTTGGTGCGCGGGATGTCGTAGCCGCTGTTGACCGCGAACTCGTCCACCATCGCTTCGCCGGCGTAGACCTGGATGTCGTGGCGGCGCACCCAGGTGTAGCTGCCGCCGAAGCGGAAGGTGCCGATCGCGGTGTCCAGCCGGTAGTGGGTGCTGAGGTCGATGCCGCTGGTGCTTTCGCGGGCGATGTTGATCGGGTTGACGTAGACCCCGTACAGGTCGCCGTCGGCGCTGCGGGTGACCCGCGCCAGCGCCTGCTGGCAGGTGGTCGAGGCCGCATCCAGATTGCCCAGCCGGCACTCGGCTTCGTCGCGCAGCACCTGGTCCACGCGCAGGTCCTGCACCTGGTTGCGCATGTCGATGTCGAAGTAGTCCACCGACACGTCCAGTTCCGGGCGCGGCGACCAGACGAAGCCGGCGGTCCACGAGGTGCTGGTCTCCGGGTCCAGTTTGCGGTTGCCGCTGCGGCCGCGGATGATCGCCTCGTCGTTGTAGCTGCAGTCCTCGATCGCCACTCCCGGTTCTTCGCTGGCGCAGCGGTAGTAGTCCACCCCGGAGGTCTCGTCGTTGCCGGCGCCGGCGTAGACGTAGTGCAGGTCCGGCGCGCGGAACGCGGTGCCGTAGGAACCGCGCAGCAGCAGCGTGTCCAGCGGCCGCCATTCCAGCCCGCCGCTGTAGGTGAACTTGCCCAGGGTGCGGCCGGAGAAACGATACTGGTCGTAGCGCCCGGCCAGGCTCAGCGCCACCGTCGACAGCACCGGCAGGCGCAGCTCGCTGGCCAGCGCCCAGCGGTTGCGGCTGCCGTGGCCGTCGGAGTCCTTCCAGCTGTAGTAGTAGTACTGGGTGGCCAGCGGATCCGGGCGCAGGTCGTAGCCCTGGTTGCCGAACTCGGCGGTGGCCGACAGTCCGGCGTCGCCGCCGGGCAGCGCGAACAGGCTGGTGTTGGTCACGGTGAACGCCGCGGTGTCGGTGCGCGAGCGCGGCTGGTAGACGGTGCGCTGGGCGATGCTGTCGTACTCGGCGCGGGTCAGCGGCGTGTACAGGCGCTGCGGGTCGGCGTTGAAGATCGGCAGGCCGGAGTCGTCGTCCACGCCCAGCTGCGGGCCGAGAAACAGCGCATTGGCGCGCTCGGCGACGATCTGCGGCCAGCTGATCGTGGCCTGGTACTGCGAATGGCTGAGGCTGGCCTCGTAGTCCCAGTCGCTGGCCAGCTTGCCCTTGAAGCCGGTGGTCAGGCTGAAGGTCTTCTGCCGGGTGCGGATGGTGCCGGCGTTGAGCCCGCCCATTTCCTCGGGGCTGAACTGGCGGCCCCAGGCTTCGATCTGGTCGGTGGCCTGGTTGTAGAAATAGCCTTCCTCGTTGCCGTCCGGAGCCATGTAGCCCCACTGGGTCACGTCGCGGAACAGCGACAGCTCGTGGTAGCCCAGCTGCAGGTCGGCGAACCACTCGGTGCCGCCGTCGAAGGCGTAGCTCAGCGAGGCGTAGGCGTTGATGCCGCGGCGCTTGTTGCTGATGGTGCCGTAGCCGATCGAGGCGCTGCTGCCGCAGAACTCGCCGTAGCCCGGGCGCGAGGCGTAGCCGGTGCTGCCGCCGTTGAGCCCGGACACCGCATCGCAGGTGGCCGCGCCCGGATCCAGATAGTTGTCGTCGTAGTCGGTGCGCAGGAAGGTGCGGCGCGGCACCTGCGAACGCACGGTGGGGCCGTCCAGGGTGCTGTCCTGGCGGCTGCGCTGGTAGGCCCACAGCGGATTCTGGGTCACCGCTTCGGCGCCGAACACCGCATCGAACGCGCCGCGCGAGAAGCCGCTGCTGATGCTGAGATTGAAGCTGTCGCCGCCGCCGCCGCTGGTGTCGCCGAAGCGGTAGTCCAGGGTGGTGCCGTCGGCCTGCTTCTTGAGGATGAAGTTGACCACGCCGGAGATCGCGTCCGAGCCGTAGATCGCCGAGGCGCTGCCGGTCAGGATCTCGATGCGGTCGATCATGCCCAGCGGGATGTTGGAGATGTCGGTGAAGTTGCTGCGGCCCTTGAACGGCATCGGGAAGTCGGCGATGCGGCGGCCGTTGACCAGCACCAGGGTGTGGTTGGGGCCGAGTCCGCGCAGGTCCACCTGCTGCGCGCCGGGCGAGAAGTCCGCGCCGCTGGCCGACTGCGGGCTCTGCGTCTCGCCGCCGTTCTGGGTCATCGCGCGCAGCACGTCCGGCACCGAGGTGAAACCGTTGGCCTTGATCTGTTCGGCGCTGATCACGCTGATCGGCGCCGGCCCTTCCAGTTGCGCGCGCGGAATGCGCGAGCCGGTGACCTGCAGCGTCTGCAGCTCGGCGACCGGTTCGGCGGGCGCGGCGGCGGGCAGCGTGGCGCGCACCGGCTGCGCGCGCGGCGCCGGCGCGGGGTCCTGGCGCCGTACCAGCCAGGCGCCGGAGGCATCGCGCTGGGCGACGAAGCCGCTGCCTTGCAGCACCCGCTGCAGCGCCTGCGCGGTGTCCAGCCGGCCCTGCGCGCCGGCGCTGCGCGCGCCGCCGAGCTGGTCGGCGCGGTAGATCAGCTGCGCGCCGGATTGCCGCGCCAGCGCCTCCAGCGCCGCGCGCAGCGGGCCGGCGGGAATGTTCACCTGGCTGGCCGCGGCTTGGCCGTCGGCAGGCGCTTGCGCCTGCGCCGCGCAGGCGGTCGCACAGGCCATGCTCAGCAGCAGGACACGCATCGGATATCGCATCGAGTTTTCTCCCCTAACACAGGCGCAGGGCCACGCCCCCGCTAGTCATGACGAACGAGTTACGCAAATCCCCCCGTCGCGCCGCACCGCCGCGCGCGGCCGCGCTCAGCGGCTGTGCAACAGCACCTGGTCGCCGCGGCGCTCGGCGCGGATCGGGAAGCCCTGCTCGAGCAGGCGCACGAACGCCTCGGTATTGGACCAACGGAAGTTGCCGCCGACGCGCAGCGCGCCGGCGTCGGCATCGGCCACCTGCAGCTTGACCGTGTTGTAGCGGTTGAATTCGGCCACCGCCGCCTGCAGCGGGGTGTCGTCGAAGGTCAGGTAGCCGTTGCGCCAGTCCAGCGCGCGTTCGGCCTCGGCCAGCGCGACCCGGCGCACCAGCACTCCGTGCGGGCCGGCCAGGGCGATGCTGCCGGCCGGCAGCAGGGTCGGCGGCGCCTGCGGGTTCGCCGCCGATTCCAGCCGCACCGTGCCCTCGGTGACCACCACGCGCAGCGCCTCGGCATCGCGGCGCACCGCGAAGCGCGTGCCCACCGCCACCACCCGGCGCGCGCCGCTGGCGACCACGAACGGCCGCGCCGGATCCTTGCTGACCTCGAAGAACGCCTCGCCGCGCTGCAGGTCGATATGCCGCTGCGCGCGCGACAGCGCCACGTCGATGCGGCTGTCGCTGCTCAGCGTCGCGCGCGAGCCGTCGGCCAGCGCCAGCGGGCGCAGGCTGCCGGTGGCGCTGGCGTAGGCGAGCGGTGTCACCGCTGCCGATTGGCGCCAGCCCAGGCCGAGGATGGCGCCGAGCAGCAGCGTCGCCGCCAGCGCCAGCGGCCAGCGCCGCCGCGCGCGCGCTGGCGGGCGCGGCGCGAAGCGCAGCTGGCCCAGGTCGGTCGGTGCGCCGGGAGCGGCCGCCGCCGCGTTGCCGCTCGCTTCGCTGTCGCTCCCTGCCAACCCGTGCCAGCCGCCGCGCGGCGGAATGCGGCCGTCGCGCTGGCCGGCTCCCAGCGCCTGCAGCCGCCCGCTCTCCTGCCACGCCGCCTGCAGGCGCACGAACGCCACCCGGTGCGCGGTGGCCGCCGCCAGCCACGCTTCCAGCCGCGCCTGCTGCTGCGGCGACCAGTCGCCGCGGTCGCGGCGCGCCAGCCAGGCCGCCGCGCGCAACTCAATCCGCCTGCTGTCCATCCTGTGCCCGTGCCTGCCGCGGCGCCGCGGGCGCATGCGCGCCGTCGTCGCCATGAAAATGATCGGCCAGCAGGCGCATGCCCTTGGCCACGTGCTTTTCCACGGTCTTCTCGCTGATGCCCAGACGCACGGCCACCTCCTTTTGCGACAGTTCCTCGACCCGCCGCAGCCAGATCACGCTGCGGCAGCGGTCGGGCAGGCGGTCGAAGGCGGCCGCCAGCCGTCCCAGGACCTGCCGCCCGCCGCACCAGCGTTCCGGCGACAGCTCGTCTACCAAGACGTGCATCGACTCCAAATCACCCACTGCCTCGATCGACACCACCCGGCTGCGGCGCAGCCGGTCGGTCATCAGGTGCCGCGCGGTGGCGAACAGGAACGACTTGGGCAGGCTCGGCCGCGCCTTGCCGGCGGCCTCGTAGACGCGCACGTAGATTTCCTGGCGCAGGTCGTGCCATTCCTCGCGGTGCGGCCAGCAACGCCGCAGGTAGCCGCTCAGCGCCTGCTCGTGGACGAGGATCTCGTGGACGAACCAATCGTCGAGGGAGGCGGGCATGCAGTCCACATTAGCCGATCGCCCGCCCGCGTGGCAGCGCCCGCGCGCCGGCGCGAGGCGGTACAACGGCATGGAGGGAAACCGCGCCGCCGTTCGTCCCCTGTCTGCAACGGGCCGCCAGGCCCGCGTCCCGTCCGCCCTTCGAGGAGATCCGCATGACCCGTTTCGTCGGCACGTTCCGGCCCTGGATGGTGGCGTTGCTGGGCCTGTGCCTGGCCGCGCCCGCCGCCGCGCGCGACTACCGCCAGTACATGATCGGCGACCCCGCGCTGCCCACGCCCGGCCCGGTCGCGCCGGGGCTGCTGCTGATGGGCGGCGGCGACCGCAACTACGACGCGCTGCGCTGGTTCATGGCCAAGGCCGGGCACGGCCACGTGGTGGTGCTGCGCGCCTCGCAGGCCAACGAGGTGGCCGAGGAGTTCTACCGCGACGTCGGCGGCGTGGCCTCGGTGGAGACCTTCGTGTTCAGCGGCCGCGGCGCCTCCAGCGATCCGGCGCTGCTGCGCAGCCTGGCCCGCGCCGACGGCATCTTCATCGCCGGCGGCGACCAGTCGCGCTACGTGCGCTACTGGAAGGGCACGCCGGTGGCGGCGGCGCTGGACGCGCACGTGCGCGCCGGCAAGCCGCTCGGCGGCACCAGCGCCGGCCTGGCCATGCTCGGCGAGTACCTGTACGGCGCGATGGACGGCGGCAGCCTGACCAGCGCGCCGGCGCTGGCCGACCCGCTCGGTCCGGCCACCACCATCGAGACCGACTTCCTGCACCTGGACCTGCTCAAGCGGGTCATCACCGACACCCATTTCAAGGAACGCGACCGGCTCGGCCGGCTGTTCGCGTTCCGCGCCAAGGCGGCCACGCTGGCCCCGGCCGGGCAGCCGCTGATCGGCCTGGGCGTGGACGAGAGCGCCGCCGTGGCGGTGGAAGGCGACGGCAGCGCGCGGGTCTACGCCACCGATCCGCAGGCCGGCGCCACCGTGGTCGCCGGCCCGCTGCAGCCGCCCACGCCGCCCGGGCAGCCGCTGCAGGCGGCGCGCATCGAGACCGTCGGCGTCGGCCCCGGCTCGACCCTGCACCTGCCCGACGGCCGGGTCGACGCGCCGGTGTTCCATCGCTACTACGCGGTGCTGGACGGCCGCATGCGCGAGATTCCCGCCACCACCCTGGTGATCCACGGCGGTGCCGGGGTCGAGCGCGCCAGCAGCAGCGCCGCCGACCTGGCCGAGGCGCGCGCGGCGATGGAAACGGCGCTGCGTACCGGGCAGGCGCTGCTGGCGCAGGGCAAGCCGGCGGTGGACGCGGTCGCCGCGGCGATCGCGGTGCTGGAGGACTCGCCGCAGTTCAATGCCGGCAAGGGTGCGGTGTTCACCCACGACGGCCGCAACGAGCTGGACGCGGCGATCATGGACGGCGCCAGCGGCAAGGCCGGCGCGGTGGCCGGCGTGCACCGGGTGAAGAACCCGATCCAGCTGGCGCGCGCGGTGATGGACCAGTCCGAGCACGTGATGCTGGTCGGCGACGGCGCCGAGGTGTTCGCCCGCCAGCACGGGGTGACCCTGGTCGATCCGTCCTACTTCCGCACCGACAAGCGCTGGAAGCAGCTGCAGCAGGCGCTGAAGGAAGAGGCCAACAAGCAGGTGCACGCCGATCTGGAGACCGCCAGGCACTTCGGCACCGTCGGCGCGCTGGCGCTGGACACGCAGGGCCGGCTGGCCGCGGGCACCTCCACCGGCGGCATGACCAACAAGCGCTACGGCCGCGTCGGCGACTCGCCGATCATCGGCGCCGGCACCTATGCCGACAGCCGCTGCGCGGTGTCCGGCACCGGCTGGGGCGAGTACTACATCCGCGCGGTGGCGGCCTACGACATCTGCGCGCGGGTCAAGTACGCCGGGCAGAGCCTGGCGCAGGCGGCCGAGGCGGTGATCGACCGGCAGATCCCCAGGGCCGGCGGCGACGGCGGCGCGATCGCGCTGGGCGCCGACGGCAGCGTCGCCTTCCCGTTCAACACCGAGGGCATGTACCGCGGCTGGATCGGCGCCGACGGCGTGCCGCATGTGGCGATCTTCAAGGACGAGGCGCTGCCGCTGCCTGGGGCGCCGTAATTCATGTACCGGCCGGCTGGCGATCGCCAGCCGGACCATGTCTTCCGGGCAAGGCCCGTCGCGACTGAAGTCGCTCCCACAGTGGGCGTGGTCGACATGGCAGCAACGGCGAGGCTCCTTGTGGGAGCGACTTCAGTCGCGACGCGCCGAGCCTTCAACCCAGGCAGCTCCTGCCGCCATCGCCAACCTGACCCGCCGGCCCACCCCCAGATCCAATGGCACATGCCCGCCCCGCGCAAACCGGGTAGCGTGCGCGGCTGCCCCGCCACCATGTCCCTGTCAGGAGTTCCACCCCATGTCGCGTACCGTCGTTCTGGCCGCCGCCATCAGCCTGGCGCTGGCCGCCTGTTCCGGTAAGGAGTCCACCCCCGTGCCCGCTGCCCCCGCCGCCTCGCAGAGTCCCGCCCCCGCGCCCGCCAACCCGCTGTTGAGCGCCAGCACGCTGCCGTTCCAGGCGCCGCCGTTCGACAAGATCAAGGACGCCGACTACCTGCCCGCGTTCGAAGAGGGCATGAAGCAGCACCTGGCCGAGATCCGCAAGATCGCCGACAACGCCGAGCCGGCCAGCTTCGCCAATACCATCGAGGCGATGGAGCGCAGCGGCGAGACCCTGAACCGGGTCCAGCGGATCTTCTTCGGCCTGGTCCAGGCCGACACCAACGACGAGCGCCAGAAGATCCAGGAAACGGTCGCGCCGAAGCTGGCCGAGCACCAGGACGAGATCAGCCTGGACCCGAAGCTGTTCGCGCGGATCAAGACCATCTACGACCAGCGCGACACGCTGAACCTGGAGCCGGAGCAGAAGCGCCTGGTCGAGCGCGACTACGAGGAATTCGTGCGCGCCGGCGCGCAGCTGTCCGATGCCGACAAGGCGACGCTGCGCAAGCTCAACGTCGAGGAAACCACGCTGGCCACCCAGTTCCACACCAAGCTGGTCGCGGCCACCGCCGCCGGCGCGGTGGTGGTGGACGACAAGGCCAAGCTCGACGGCCTGTCCGAGGGCGACATCGCCTCGGCCGCGCAGGACGCCGCCGCGCGCAAGCTCGACGGCAAGTACCTGCTCGCCCTGCAGAACACCACCCAGCAGCCGGTGCTGGCCTCGCTGAAGGACCGCGAGCTGCGCACCCAGGTGATGGCGGCCTCGCAGTCGCGCGCCGAGAAGGGCGACGCCAACGACACCCGCCAGACCATCCAGCGCCTGGCCCAGCTGCGCGCGCAGAAGGCCAAGCTGCTCGGCTTCGACAGCTACGCCGCCTACAGTCTGGGCGACCAGATGGCCAAGACCCCGGCCGCGGCGCTGAAGCTGCTCACCGACACCGTGCCGGCCGCCACCGCCAAGGCGCGCAGCGAAGTCGCCGAGATGCAGAAGGTGATCGATGCGCAGAAGGGTGGCTTCAAGCTCGCCGCCTCCGACTGGGACTTCTACGCCGAGCAGGTGCGCAAGGCCAAGTACGACCTGGACGAGTCGCAGATCAAGCCCTACTTCGAACTGGACAACGTGCTCAAGAACGGCGTGTTCTACGCCGCCACCGAGCTGTACGGCATCACCTTCAAGGAACGCACCGACATTCCGACCTACAACCCGGACATGAAGGTGTACGAAGTGTTCGACCAGGACGGCACCTCGATGGCGCTGTTCTACACCGACTACTACAAGCGCGACAGCAAGTCCGGCGGCGCGTGGATGGACGTGTTCGTCGAGCAGGACGGCCTGACCGGCGCCAAGCCGGTGGTCTACAACGTCTGCAACTTCACCAAGCCCGCGCCCGGCCAGCCGGCGCTGCTCAGCTTCGACGACGTCACCACCATGTTCCACGAGTTCGGCCACGCGCTGCACGGCATGTTCTCCAAGGTGAAGTACCCGTCGATCGCCGGTACCGCCACCTCGCGCGACTTCGTCGAGTTCCCGTCGCAGTTCAACGAGCACTGGGCCTCGGATCCGAAGGTGTTCGCGCACTACGCCAAGCACTACCAGACCGGCGCAGCGATGCCGGCCGAGCTGGTGGAGAAGATCAAGAAGGCGCGCACCTTCAACCAGGGCTACGCCACCACCGAGTACCTGTCGGCGGCGCTGCTCGACCTGGCCTGGCACACCCAGCCGGCCGACGCGCCGCTGCAGGACGTGGACAAGTTCGAAGCCGAGGCGCTGAAGAAGTTCAAGGTGGACGTGGCCGAAGTGCCGCCGCGCTACCGCACCACCTACTTCGACCACATCTGGGGCGGCGGCTACTCGGCCGGCTACTACGCCTACTTCTGGGCGGAAGTGCTCGACGACGACGCGTTCGAATGGTTCAAGGAGAACGGCGGCCTGTCGCGCAAGAACGGCGACATCTTCCGCGCCAAGATCCTCTCGCGCGGCAACACCGTCGACCTGGCCACCCTGTACCGCGATTTCCGCGGCAAGGACCCCAGCGTCGAGCCGCTGCTGGAGAACCGCGGCCTGAAGGACTGAGTCGCACTTCGCCGCACGCGGTGATCGAGAACGGGATGGCCCAACGGCCATCCCGTTTTCCGTTGCGGCGGATGCGAAACGGTGGCGGCGACCCTGTAGGAAGGGCTTGGGCCCCTATGTCATCCGCAGCCGCGAGCAAGCGCGTTTCGAACGTCATGGTGTCCCAAGCCGGCCGCCCACCGGCGCCGTGCCGCGACCGATGGTCCGAGGCCCCCGGAGCCGCTCTCACAGGGAGAGCGTGCGATTGCCTGCTGGGTGCACTGTAGGAGGGGCTTCAGCCCCGACAGAACCGCTCCGCGCCCGACTCGCGGCGCCGGAACCGCCACCCATGCCTTCCGTCACTGGTATCCCACGCGGCCACGCGCGCACTGTCGCCCTGGCATCGCCACGATGCACTCCTGCCCGAATCCCACAGGTGCCGCATGACCTCGACCGACCCGCAAGACTCCCGCCTGCACCGCGCCGCGCGCTGGACGCGCAAGGAACTGCTGCCGATCGCGGTGATGCTGCTGTTGCTGACCGCCGCGCGCTCCTCGTTCGCCAACCACTACGTGGTGCCCACCGGCTCGATGCAGCCGACCCTGCAACCCGGCGACCGCGTCGCGGTGGACATGAGCGCCTACGGCCTGCGCGTGCCGTTCACCCTGTGGCGCGTGCTCGAGCGCGGCCGGCCGCAGCGCGGCGAGGTGGCGGTGTTCGATTCGCCGCGCGACGGCACCCGCCTGATCAAGCGCGTGGTGGCGGTGGCCGGCGACCGGGTGGACCTGCGCGACGGCCACCTGTCGATCAACGGCCAGCCGCTGCAGCTCGGCGGCGAGGGCGACAAGGAACGCTTCGGCGAGCGCGTCGCGCAGCTGGACCTGGACGCCGGCGGCGGCCCGGACCTGTACGACGTGCGCGTGCCGCCCGGCAAGCTGCTGGTGGTCGGCGACCATCGCGGCGACAGCCTGGACGGCCGCTACTTCGGCTTCGTCGACGCCGACAGCGTCTACGGCAAGGCGCTGGCGGTGTACTACCGCCGTGGCGAAGGCCTGGAGTGGTCGCGGCTGTAATGTGCAGGCGTGCGTGTCGGCCGCGTCCTGCGGTCGATACGCGCTAGGCCGGCACCTTGTGCCGGTGCCTGTGCCTGTGCCGGCCGTGGGCCGGCGTCGGCGTCGGTCGCGGCGTTTCTGCGTCGGCGCGTCAGCGCGCCGCCGCAGGCACCTCGCCCAGCGCGCGCCACCAGCGCTCGCCGGCAGCGGGCGCGGCCATGTCCACCCGTTCGCCCATGCGCGGCGTCGCCAAGGTCACCCCGGCCGCCGCGGCCAGCGCGACGATGCGCTCGAACGGCTCGTGCCAGGCGTGCAGGGCCAGGTCGAAGGTGCCGTTGTGGATCGGCAGCAGCGTGCGCCCGCCCACGTCCAGGTGCGCCTGCAGGCTCTGCTCCGGCTGCATGTGCACATGCGGCCATTGCGCGTCGTAGGCGCCGGTCTCCATCAGGGTCAGGTCGAACGGACCCAGCCGCTGGCCGATCGCCTTGAAGCCGTCGAAGTAGCCGCTGTCGCCGCTGAAGAAGATCTTCAGCGCCTGATCCTGGATCGCCCACGAGCACCACAGCGAGCGGCCGCTGTCGAACAGCCCGCGGCCGGAGAAGTGCTGCGACGGCGTCGCGGTCAGCGTCACCCCGTCCACCGTGGTCGATTGCCACCAGTCCAGCTGCCGCACCTTGGCCGGGTCCACGCCCCAGCGCAGCAGCAGGTCGCCCACGCCCAGCGGCGTCACGAACACGCCGACACGGTCGGCCAGGCGGCGGATGGTGGCGCGGTCCAGGTGGTCGTAGTGGTTGTGCGACAGGATCACCCCGGCGATCGGCGGCAGCGCGTCCAGCGCGATCGGCGGCGCATGGAAGCGCCTGGGGCCGGCGAACGGGAACGGCGAGGCGCGCTCGGAGAACACCGGGTCGGTCAGCCACAAGCCGCTGCGCAGCTTCATCAGCACCGTGGAGTGGCCGAGCCGGAACAGGCTGTGCTCCGGCGCGGCCAGCACCTGCGCGCGGGTCAGCGGCAGCACCGGCAGCGGCAGCGAGGGCACCGTGTGCGCCGGCTTGTCGAACGCGAACTGCCACAGCAGGCGCAGGCTGGCGAAAAAGCCAAGGGCGCTGGTCGCGGTGGGCGTCGTGTTGCGGAAGCGTCCCTGGTGGTATTGCGGCGAGGCCGTGTGCGATGGCGAGCGGGGGATCTGGCAGGCGGAAGCGACCATGGAGGCAGTCCAGCGGGAGGGGAAGGGCAGCACCGGCGGGCGCCGGCAAGAAATTACACTACACAGTGTAGTTTCCTTGCGGGAAAAGTAAACCGCCCGGTGTAAAATGTCCACATGTCCAGTTCATCCGCCCCCGCGCCGGCCCCGGTGCGCCTGACCGAGCGCAAGCGCCAGGCGATCCTGGAGGCGGCGATCGCCGAGTTCCGCAGCCAGGGCTTCGAGGCCACCAGCATGGACCGCGTCGCCGCCAGCGCCGGCGTGTCCAAGCGCACCGTCTACAACCACTTCCCGAGCAAGGACGCGCTGTTCGCCGAGATCCTGCGCCGGCTGTGGCAGCGCAGCGCGGAGCTGCTCGGCGTGCCGTACCGCCCCGACCGGCCGCTGCGCGAGCAGCTGTTGCAGCTGCTGCAGCAGAAGCTGCGGCTGCTCGACGACCCGGCCTTCATCGACCTGTCGCGCGTGGCCATCGCCGAAGGCATCCACTCGCCCGCGCGCGCCCGCGAACTGATCGCGCAACTGGGCAGCAAGGAAGAGGGCACCATCGTCTGGATCCGCGCGGCCGTGGACGACGGCCGCCTGCAGCCGCTGGATCCGGCGTTCGCCGCGCAGCAACTGGAAGCGCTGGTCAAGGGCTTCGCGTTCTGGCCGCAGATCGCCATGGGCCAGCCGGCGCTGAGCGCCGCGCAGCAGGCGCAGGTGGCGGAATCGGCGGTGGAGATGTTCTTGCGGCATTACGCGCGCGATCGGACCTAGCTCTGCCGACCTTGAAATGCCCCACGGAATGGACATGCGCGTTGGTCGCATAATCGGCGAAGCGTCCTGCGCTTGCGGCCGCTGAGCGAATGGGTTGCAAGTGTCCTTGCTTGCCGGCGCCGTTGCGGCCCAGTAGAGAAGATGCAGCCAAAAAAGCGAGGCGGATCGTCTCCTTCGCGCACAATCAAACTTTCAACAGCGCCAGTGCCATGAAATACACGGAGTCGCAAATCATCGGAGATCTCGGCGAGATAGCCGTCTCCAGGGCATTCATCAAGTACTTCCGATGGCCGTGCCGGCGTCAATCCGTCGATCTCGGAATCGATGCCGAAATCGAGATCACCGACGGCGAACTCAATTCTACCGGCAAGGTGGTCAAGGTTCAGGTCAAGGCCACGATGAAACCTTTTGAGGATGGGATAAATGTCATTAATCTTGAAAGTCTGCATATAGACTATTGGAAGAGCTTCTCCGTGCCCGTTCTGCTATGCGCGGTGAGTTTGGCGACGGATGAGATTCTCTGGAGGGTGATCGAGTCGGATGGGGACTACTCCACGGGGAAGGGCGCCAAGGTCGAGTTCGATCGGGTCAAAGATGCGCTGTCGCCAAATTCTCGCAATGCGATCGAGAGGATTGCAGTCGAAGGATCCGATCTGGTCATGCAGATACTGGGAATGGTCGAGCGTTCGATCGGTCCGATGCTCGGCAATGCGGGAAGCCCTTCGGTATCGATAGAGAACAGCGCGCAAGTCGAGCAGCACGAACTGAATCGCAGGATCCTGGATGTCGCGTATCAGCTTGTGCGTCTAACTCCGAACCGTCCTCACGGGGCGGCCGAAGCGCGGTTGCAACACCTGGAGCGATCTTGGAACGCGATTGATTTGGAGATGGACAGAGAGAACAAGGAACGGTTCTACTGAGCTTTGCTTGCCAGACAAAACCGTCCCGGTGACGCCCTCCCGCGCGTCGCCACTGCCATGGGCATCCATTCCCGAGCGGACCAGCGATGTAACAGCGCAGCTGGTCAGTACGTGCGTGCGCATGCAGGGTTGGATTCGTGGCCTTGTCGCCTTGGTGTCGAGCAGCCGGCGCTGACTGCCCTTCGGCAGCGGAAGCCGGCCGCCGGCCTCACCCCTCCGACCACACCGCCAGCTCATAACCGTCGAGGTCGGCGAAATGGAAGCGGCGGCCGCCGGGGAATGCGAAGACCGGGCGGACGATGCGGCCGCCGGCGGCCTCGATGCGCGCCTGGGTGTCGGCCAGGTCGTTGGAGTACAGCACCACCAGCGCGCCGCCGGGCTGGGCGGTGCCGTGGAAGAAGCCGCCGGTCAGGCGGCCGTCGCGGAATTCGCAGTAGTCCGGGCCGTAGTCCTGGAAGGTCCAGTCGAAGGCCCGGCCGTAGAAGTCCTTGGCCGCGGCGATCGAGGCGACGGCGAATTCCAGGTAGTCGATGCGGTGCTGCTGGTCGGCGCGGCTCATGGCGGGCTCCGTGAAAAGGGCGGCCAGTATCCATCGCCGCGGCGTTGCCGGCTTGGCGAAAACGGCCAGCTCAGCGCGCGTGCCGGCGCACCAGCTCGCGCGGGCTGAGGCCGGTCAGCTGGCGGCTGTCGCGAACCAGATGCGGGGCGTCGCCGTAGCCGGCCTCCAGCGCCGCCGCGGTCAGCGTGGCGTGGCCGGAGACGATGCGCAGGAAGCGCTGCAGGCGCAGGATGCGCTCCAGGGTCTTGGCGCCGTAGCCGAACGCGTCCTGGCAGCGGCGCCGCAGCGAGCGTTCGCTGATGCCCAGGTTGCGGGTCAGTTCGGCCATGCGCGGTGCGCCGTCCTCGGCCAGCTGTGCGAACACCCACGCCATCGGCAGGTCCGCCTCGAGCGGGCGGCTGGCGCACAGCGCCTGCAGCAGCGGCAGCGGTGCGGCGCCGTCCTCGAGCCGGGTCTGCCAGTCGCGGCCGCGGCCGCCCCACAAGGCGTCCAGTGCGACGCGCTGGTCGGCGATGGCATGCAGCGGCACGCCGAGCAGGCGCTCGCCGGCACCGGCGGCCAGGCGCACGCCGCTCAGCACGCTGCCCGGGGCCAGTGCCGCGCTGCTGGCGCGGCGGTCCGGCCCGGCCACGAACAACCTGCGTCCGTCCCAGATCAGGTCCACGCAGCCATCGGGCAGCACCTGCGTCGGCTGCGGATCGGCATCGCCCTGGCGGAAGCGCCAGCTGCAGCGCAGGCGATCGCGCAAGGCCGGCGGTGCGTCGAGTTCGGCGTAGCGGGAGGATGTGGGCAAGGCGCTCATCGGCAGGTGTGCGTGCATGGCCGGCAGCGGCGTGCGCGACCGGCCGGTCCGGCGTGCGTTCGCCAACTGCTCGAGGGAAGTGTGTTGCGCGCCGCGAATGCATAGCGGGCGACGCCACCGGCGCGGTCCAGCCGTTCGCCCGGCACGGCTCCGCGCTCAGCGACTGGACCGGCCCGCGCCCAGCCCGGCGCTGCCGGCGGCATGCCGTTCGCGATGGAACCAGGCCACCATCGGCGAGGCCATGAAGGTGGTCACCAGGGTCATGCCGAACAGCAGGGTGAACAGGTCCGGGCCGATCACGCCGCTGTCCAGGCCGATCTTGATCACCACCAGTTCCATCAGGCCGCGTGCGTTCATCAGCGAGCCCACGGTCAGGCTGTCGCGCCAGTCGTGGCCGCTCAGGCGCGCGCCCAGCGTGCAGCCGACCAGCTTGCCGACCACCGCCACGCCGATCACCAGCACGAAGCCGGCGATGCCCGCGCCGGCGAATGCGCTGGGGCTGGTGGCCTGGCCGGCGACCGCGAACAGCACCGGCATCAGCAGGGTGATCGCCAGCGGCTCGATGCGTCCGGCCAGATGTTCCAGCAGGCGGTCCTCGCGCGGCAGGCAGATGCCGAACAGGAACGCGCCGAAGATGGCGTGCAGGCCGATCCATTCGGCCGCGGCCGCGCAGGCCAGCAAGCCGATCAGCACCCAGACCAGGGCGGTCGGGGCATAGCGGCCATCGCTCGCGCGTGGCTTCAGCAGGCGCGCGAACGCGGGGCGCAGCACGCCGAACACCACGGCGATCAGGACCAGCGCGCCGACCGCGGTGAAGCCGACGCCGCCATGCGCGTTGCCGCCGGTCAGGGTCAGCACGACCGCCAGGAAGATCCACACCGTCGCATCGTCGATCACCGCCGCGCCAAGCGCCAGCCGCCCGGCGGGGGTGCGGGTCATGTTGCGGTCCTTGAGGATGCGCGCCAGCACCGGGAACGCGGTGACCGACATCGCCGCGGCGATGAACAGGGCGAACGGCCAGAAGCCGATGCCGTGCGGCGCGAAGCGCGGGAACAGCCAGTACGACGCCGCCAGGCCGAGCAGCAAGGGCAGCGCGATGCCGGACAGGCCGACCGTCGTCGACGAACGCACCTGCGCCTTGGTGCCTTCCGGCGCACGCAGCTCCACGCCCACGATGAACATGAAGAGCACCACGCCGATATTGGCCAGCCCGGACAGCGGCGGCAGGCTCGCGCGGGCGAACAGGGCGCCATGCAGCTCCGGCAGCCACGCGCCGAACGCGATCGGCCCCAGCAACAGCCCGGCGGCCATCTCGCCGATCACCGGCGACTGGCCGACGCGTTGCAGCAGCATGCCGCACAGGCGCGCCGCGACCAGGATCACCGCCAACTGCACCAGCAACAGCGTGGTTGGATTCATTGCCTCAGCCCTTCCGTTGGATCGAATCGGCATGGTCCGGCGAGCCGGCCTGCGTGTGCGCGGTCGCCAGTCCCGTCCCCCGACTGCCGGCCCGCCGAGCCCATCGACGGGCGTCGCTGGCCGTGGCGTGCGGCTAGTCTATGCCGGCCGGGCGAGTGCGTCAGCAGGGCCAGCGGCGACCGCCGGCCCGCCCATCCAGAGGCCTTGCCCGCAGCGTTCGGCATCGCGCGCAACCGCGCGTCGCGTCTGTTCACGCCCGCAGGTGGTGCGACGCCGAACCCGGATCAACGCTCCGACGGTCCGCTCTCGTCGTAGCCGCGCGGGGTGAACAGGTCCGGCTGGATCAGTTCGATGAAGGCGCGCGCCTGCGGCGACAGGTACTTGCCCTTGCGCACCACCACGCCGTAGCTGCGCGATGGGAAGTAGTCGCTCAGCGCGCGCGTGGCCAGCTTGCCGCGGTCGGCCTCGGTGACGCAGATCGAGCTGACGATGGAGATGCCCATGCCCATCGCCACGTATTGCTTGATCACCTCCCAGCCGCCCACTTCCAGCGCCACCGTGTACGGCACCCGCGCCTGCTGGAACACCAGGTCGACCAGGCGGTAGGTCACCTGGCGCTTGGGCGGCAGGATCAGCGGGTACGGCGACAGGTCGTCCAGGGTGAGCTTGGGCTTGTTCGCCAGCGGGTGGTCGCGCGGGGCGATCAGCAGTTGCTCGAAGCGGTACACCGGCGCATAGCTGAGGTCGGCCGGCACGTCGAGCATCGAACCCACCGCCAGGTCCACCGCGTCCTCGCGCAGCAGCTCGGTGCCGTCGGCGCTGATGGCGTTGTGCAGGGTCAGGCGCACCTCCGGATGGCGGGCGCGGAAGTTCTCCACGATCTTCGGCAGCAGGTACAGGATGGTGGAGCTGTTGGCGGCGATGTTCAGTTCGCCCGCATCCAGTCCGCGCGCCTTCTCGCGGAAATCGGCTTCCAGCCGGTCCAGGCTTTCCACCAGCGGCTGCGCCATCTCGTACAGCAGCTGGCCCTCGCGGCTGGGGATCAGGCGGCGCCCGCTGCGCTCCAGCAGCACCACGCCCAATTCGCGCTCCAGCGCCTGCAACTGCAGGGTCACCGCCGGCTGGCTGACGAACAGCGCCTCGGCGGCCCGTGAGACCGAGCCCAGGCGCACCGTCTGGCAGAACGCGCGCAGCGGCTTCAGCCGGTCGGATTTGTAGGGAAAACGCGGGGTTGCGGAGCCGCGCGTGGCCATGGCGTGACAACTATAAGGTGTGCTTATTTAATGCATTGATAAAACTGTATTGTCAAATACTTGCGTCGGCAGCACGGTGGCCTCCCGGAAACATCGAGGAACCCCACCATGTCCGCCGCCGCCTTCGCCGCTTCATCCCCGCCCGCCGAACGCTCCACCCCCGGCATCACCCTGACCGCCTCGCTGGCCGGCCAGGACGCCCTGCTGCCGCCGGCGGCGCTGGCCCTGCTGGTGTCGCTGCATCGGGCGATCGAACCCGAGCGGCAGGCGCGGCTGGCGGCGCGGCGCGAACGCCAGGCCTGGTTCGACGGCGGCGGCCTGCCGGACTTCCGCCCCGACACCCAGGCGATCCGCGCCGGCGACTGGCGCGTGGCGCCGCTGCCGGCCGCGCTGCAGGACCGCCGCGTCGAGATCACCGGCCCGACCGATCCGAAGATGGTCATCAACGCGCTGAACTCCGGCGCCAAGGTGTACATGGCCGACTTCGAGGACTCGACCGCGCCGACCTGGCGCAACCTGGTCGCCGGCCAGCGCGCGCTGGCCGAGGCGGTGGCCGGCACCCTGAGCTTCACCGCGCCGGCGGCGCGCGACGGCAGCCCGGGCAAGCGCTACGCGCTCAAGCCCTACGACGAGCAGGCGGTGCTGATCGTGCGCCCGCGCGGCTGGCACCTGGACGAGAAGCACGTGCTGGTCGATGGCCAGCCGCTGGCCGGCGGCCTGTTCGACGCGGCGCTGTTCGCCTTCCACAACGGCCGCGCGCTGCTGGCCAAGGACCGCGGCCCGTACCTGTACCTGCCCAAGCTGCAGTCGATGGAGGAGGCCGCGCTGTGGGAGGCCGCGCTGTCGCACATCGAGGCGATGCTGGGCCTGCCGCAGGGCCAGATCAAGGTCACCGTGCTGATCGAGACGCTGCCGGCGGTGTTCGAGATGGACGAGATCCTGCATGCGCTGCGCGAGCGCATCGTCGGCCTGAACTGCGGCCGCTGGGACTACATCTTTTCCTACCTGAAGACCTTCCGCCGCCACCCCGACCGGGTGCTGCCCGAGCGCGGCCAGGTGACCATGACCCAGTCGTTCCTGAAGGCGTATTCGGAACTGCTGATCCGCACCTGCCACCGCCGCGGCGCGCATGCGATGGGCGGCATGGCCGCGCAGATCCCGATCGGCCACGACGAGGCGGCCAACGAGCAGGCGATGGCGCGGGTGCGCGCGGACAAGCTGCGCGAGGTCAGCGCCGGGCACGACGGCACCTGGGTCGCGCACCCGGCGCTGATCCCGATCGCCCGCGCCATCTTCGACGAGCACATGCGCGCGCCGAACCAGCACACGGTGCTGCGCGAGGACGTGCAGGCCGACCGCGACACGCTGATCGCGCCGTCCGCCGGCAGCATCACCCGCGCCGGCTTCGAGGGCAACATCGAAGTGTGCGTGCGCTACCTGGCGGCGTGGCTGGACGGCAACGGCTGCGTGCCGATCCACCACCTGATGGAAGACGCGGCCACCGCCGAGATCAGCCGCAGCCAGCTGTGGCAGTGGCTGCACGTGGGCGGCCTGCACCTGGACGACGGCACCGCGATCGACTTCGCGCTGTTCGACGCCTGCATGCGCCAGTTGCCGGCGCGCCTGGGCGAGCGCGCGCTGCTGCCCGGCGGCAACCGCCTGGACGACGCCATCGCGCTGCTGGACACGCTGACCCGCAGCGACGAGCTGGCCGAGTTCCTGACCCTGCCGGCCTACCAGATGATCGAGTGATTGCAGCCGGGAGTGGGGATTCGGGAATGGGGAATCGCGAAAGCGACATCCCTGCGTCCGACCTCTGCCATGCCTTCACGCCGTTTCATCCGACACACCGCCCCACCGTTTCATCGCCGTATCCACTCCGAGGAGAACGCAAGATGAGCACCACGCTGCAGACCGCCGAACAGATCCAGCACGACTGGGACACCAATCCGCGCTGGGCCGGGATCGCCCGCAACTACACCGCCGCCGACGTGGTGCGCCTGCGCGGCACCGTGCACGTGGAGCATTCGCTGGCCCGGCTCGGTGCCGAGAAGCTGTGGAAGTACCTGCACGAAAAGGACTTCGTCAACGCGCTGGGCGCGCTGACCGGCAACCAGGCGATGCAGCAGGTCAAGGCCGGGCTCAATGCGATCTACCTGTCCGGCTGGCAGGTCGCCGCCGACGCCAACCTGGCCGGGCAGATGTACCCGGACCAGTCGCTGTACCCGGCCGACTCGGTGCCGGCGGTGGTCAAGCGCATCAACAACACGCTGCTGCGCGCCGACCAGCTGCACCACGCCGAGGGCAAGGACGAGATCGACTTCCTGCAGCCGATCGTGGCCGATGCCGAGGCCGGGTTCGGCGGCGTGCTCAATGCGTTCGAACTGATGAAGGCGATGATCGAGGCCGGCGCGGCCGGCGTGCACTTCGAGGACCAGCTGGCCTCGGTGAAGAAGTGCGGGCACATGGGCGGCAAGGTGCTGGTGCCGACCCGCGAGGCGGTCGAGAAGCTCAACGCCGCGCGCCTGGCCGCCGACGTGCTGGGCGTGCCGACGCTGCTGGTCGCGCGCACCGACGCCGAGGCCGCCGACCTGGTGACCAGCGACATCGACGCCAACGACCGCCCGTTCACCACCGGCGAGCGCACCGTCGAGGGCTTCTTCAAGACCAACAAGGGCCTGGACCAGGCAATCAGCCGCGGCCTGGCCTACGCCCCGTATGCCGACCTGGTGTGGTGCGAGACCGGCAAGCCGGACCTGGAGTTCGCGCGCCAGTTCGCCGAAGCGATCCACGCCAAGTTCCCGGGCAAGCTGCTGGCCTACAACTGCTCGCCGAGCTTCAACTGGAAGAAGAACCTGGACGACGCGACCATCGCCAGGTTCCAGAAGGAGATCGCGCGCTACGGCTACAAGTTCCAGTTCATCACCCTGGCCGGTTTCCATGCGCTGAACTACTCGATGTTCAACCTGGCGCACGGCTACGCGCGCCGGCAGATGAGCGCCTTCGTCGAGTTGCAGGAAGCCGAGTTCGCCGCCGCCGAGCGCGGCTTCACCGCGGTCAAGCACCAGCGCGAGGTCGGCACCGGCTACTTCGACGCGGTGACCCAGGCGATCCAGCAGGGCCAGTCCTCCACCACCGCACTGAAGGGCTCGACGGAGGAAGAGCAGTTCCACGGCGAAAAGGCCGCCTGACCTGCAGCCGGGCGTCCGTTGCTTGCCGATCCCCAAGGGAGGGGACAGCCCGGGTTCGCCCGGGCTTTTTTTGTCCGCGCGGCGGCGCAGGCGAGGGCGCCGCCGCGGTGTCTACGGTTTGCGCCAGGCCTGGCGACGGCGTCGCCGTACCGCTCGGCCGGCAACCCTGGATTTCAGGCGCTTTGGCGGTCTCCGCCTGCGCGAGATTGGCTGTGAGCCCACCGTGAGCGCTCCATTCAGATGCTATGCTTTGCGCAAGATGGCGGGCGACGCCAAGAGCAGTAGGGGGCTGGATGAGCTGCGACAGCACCGCGTCCAACGCACGCGAGACAATTTCGACGGTTGGTGTGGTCGCCCCCAAGCCCAATGAGCTGGCGGTGCTGACTGCGGCGGAGCTGCGCCTGTTCTCCGAGTTCGGCCGTTCGCGCCCGGTGCGTGCCGGCGACGTGCTGTTCCGGCGCGGCGACGGCGGCAGCGCCATGTTCGTGATCAGCAGCGGCGTGATCGACCTGGATTTCGGCGAGGACCTGGTCGTCAAGCATCTCGGACACGGCGAATTCTTCGGCGAACTCGGCCTGTTGATCGGCAGCCACATGCGCAGCGCCGACGCGATCGCCGCCAGCGACGGCGTGCTGGTCGAACTGGACCACGACGATTTCCAGCGCCTGGTGGAGCGCGACCCGGGCCTGGTCGCCTATTTCCTGCGCCGTACCATCATGCGCGTGGTGATGAACGAGCAGACCCTGATCCGCCAGCTGCGCCGCCGCAACCACGACCTGGAAGCGGCGCTGGACAACCTCTACGCCACCACCCACCAGCTCAGCCAGACCGAAGAGCTGGTGCGCACCGACGAACTGACCGGCCTGCACAACCGCCGCGGCCTGATCCTGCGCCTGCAGGAATGCCGCCGCGACGGCCGTTCGCCGGGGCCGGGCCTGCTGCTGATCGACTGCGACCGCTTCAAGCACATCAACGACGAGCACGGCCACCTGGTCGGCGACCGCGTGCTGCAGAACGTGGCCAACATCCTGCGTTCGGTCGCCGGCCGCGACGACATCGCCTGCCGCCTCGGCGGCGACGAATTCTGCCTGCTGGTCTCGGCCGGCAACGTGGAAGACCTGCGCCGCATCGGCGAGTTCGTGATCGCCACCGTGCAGAACCTGCTCGGCGTGCCGCATCCCTCGCCGCATATCTGCCCGGTCAGCATCGGCATCAGCCGGGTCGATCCGCAGTCCGACTGGAACGACTGGTACGCCAATGCCGACGCCGCGCTGTACGAAGCCAAGCGTCTGGGAGGCAATCGCCTGTACTGGCACGACCTCGCCTCCGCACCCTACTGACGCGCGCGCGTCCTCGAGCTGCCCATGAACGACGCCCACCAACCCCAGCCCGAGGTCCCGCAGCTCCGCACCCTGCTGCTGACCGACCTGTGCGATTCGATGGCGCTGGTGGAGCGGCTGGGCGACGCCAATGCCGCCGAACTGTTCAAGCTGCACGACTCGCTGGTGCTGGAGCTGCAGCAGCGCTGGCGCGGGCGCCTGATCGACCGCTCCGACGGCCTGCTGCTGCTGTTCGAGCGGCCGATCGACGGCCTCGGCTTCGCCCTGGACTATGCCCGCGGCCTGCGCGAGCTGGGCGCGCAGCGCAAGGTGGAACTGAAGGTGCGCGCCGGCCTGCACGTGGGCGAGGTGCTGACCTGGCGCAACAGCGACGCGGCGGTGCAGGTCGGCGCCAAGCCGCTGGAAGTGGAGGGCCTGGCCAAGCCGACCGCGGCACGGCTGATGACCCTGGCCCGGCCCGGGCAGATCCTGCTGTCGGCGGTGGCCGAGTCGCTGACCCACCGCGCCGCGCGCGAGCTGGGCGAGCGCGGCGAGCGCCTGCTGTGGAAATCGCATGGCCGCTGGCGCTTCAAGGGCGTGCCGACCGCGCAGGAGATCTACGAAGTCGGCGAGATCGGCAACACCCCGCTGCGCGCGCCGAAACCGACGCCGAAGGCATGGCGCGACATCCCGCTGTGGCGCCGCCCGGCGGCGCTGCTGGCGGAGGCCGGCCTGATCGCGTCGGTCGCGGTCGGCGTCTGGTTCGTCACTCGCCCGCAGCCGGCCATCGCCTTCGCCGAGCGCGACTGGGTGGTGGTGGGGGATCTGCGCAATCTGACCGGCGACACGCTCTACGACGACACGATCGAGACCGGGCTGCGGGTCAGCCTGGAACAATCGCGCTACGTCAATGTGCTGGCCGATGCGCGCGTGCGCGAGGCGCTGAAAATGATGCGGCGCGACGCCGGCGTTGCCGTGGATCGCAAGCTCGGCGCGGAAATCGCCCAGCGCACCGGCGCGCGCGCGTTGCTGCTGCCCACGGTGTCCGACGCGGACGGGAAGGTGCGGATCAGCATCGAGGTGGTCGACCCGGCGACGGAAGCCACGGTCATCACCGAATCGGCGACGGCGCGTGGCCCGGGATCGGCGGTGGCGGCGTTGGGCGAGGCCGGCGACTCGTTGCGCAAGGCGTTCGGCGAGAGCGTGGCGTCCATCAAGAAGAGTTCGGCCCCGCTGGAGCGGGTGACGACCGACAAGCTCGATGCCTTGCGAGCATTTTCGCTGGGTCAGAAGTCCTACGCCGAGCAGAATCTGCAAGCGGCGGAAATGCAGTTCAGGCAGGCGCTGAACATCGACCCGAATTTCGCCATGGCCAAGATCGGCCTGGCGCGCGTGGCCTACAACAAGACCGACGTGCTCAGCGCCCAGCAGCAAATGGGCATGGCGATCGAGGAGGTGGGCAGGCTGACCGACCGCGAGCGCCTCTATGCCATGGCGCAGATGGCGCTGTTCCGCTGGGAAAAGGATTATCCCGGCAAGTGGGTGGCCCTGTCGTCGCTGTATCCCGATTATCACGTGGCCGCCTTCAATGTGGCGTCCAGCATGCGCGACGGTGCGCGCTTCAAGGAGATGTTCGAATACAGCGACCGCGCCGCGGCGACGCAGGCGGTCACCCGTCCGGTGGCGCTGAGCTTCCGGGCGATCGCCCGCTCGGCGCTTGGCGATGTGGCCGAAGCCGAGCGCGATTACCTCCAGGCCGAAGCGTTGGGGTACCGGAAGAATTCCGTCGAGTTTTCGCTGATCAAGGCCGCCGAATCGAAATTCAAGGAAGCCGATGCGATGTTGCGTCCGGTTCCGGGAGAGCCGCCATTCGCGACGAACGAGCGTGCCGCCGCGAACCTCAATGTGATGGCGGATCAAGGCGAATGGGAAAAGGCCGCGCAGCAGGCCGATGCGCTCAGGGCCGCGGTGGCCGATCCGCATACGCCGTTCGAATGGGGCGCGCGGACCTCCGCGCTGGCGATCATGCGCCGCACGTCCGACAGAAGGGCGGTGCTGCAGGAAGCGCAGAAACTGGTGGCGCTGGCGGAAAACGGCCTGCACGACAGCGCGGGCCGGGCGCAGGAAGCGGTGGCGAATGCGGCGCTCTACGCGGGCTATGTCGCGGCCAGCAACGGCGATGTCGCCACCGCCCGGCAGGCGTTGAAAGTGGCCAGGCCGATTGCCGACATCGCCCCCTACCCGCTGCTCAAGAATTCGTCGGCCATCGTCGAGGCCCGGATCGCGATGCAGTCGGGAAAGCCCGAGGCGGCGCTGGAGCTCCTGAAACCCTTCGATCAGCCCTGGGCGTTGACCTTGACCAAGGTCGAGCGGCTATCCGCCGAGGCCGCACTGGGCCGGGATGTGGGCGAGGGACTCGCCTCGATGAAGACGTTGGCCTGGCGCGGTCGCGTCTACGCCGAATGGGCGGCCGAACGGCCGCCCGTGATCGAATCGCTGTCGTGGTCGCAGCAACTCAACGACAAAAAACCACCCAGCCGAGGCTCGCTTCAAACTGCTTCGCCAGGAGTTCCAGATTCGCTTCGATCTCTTCCTTGCTCGGGAGACTCACGCTCCCAGGCAAAATGCTCGGATCGAGGGTGAATCCATACTCGGCGAACGCCGCGACAGGATCCTTTTCCGTGGCAGCGCGAAAGTCGTCGTCGCTGGCGAGGCGTTGCAGTATGGACCGTGCATTATCTAGTGTGGTCATTGGTTTGCGCTCGTGGATGGTTTATTGCCCAGGCGACTGATGCGTTGCGATCAACGGCTTGGGATTCAAGTGTAGCGTGTTTTGCGTGGCATCAATGTTGCCGACGCCATTGGCGCCGATCACCATCGTCGCAAGGGGATCCAGTGTCAGCAGACGGCCCGCGTCGACATCGTTGACCGCCGCCGTGTAGAACGCGCCGAGATCGCGTTCCGCCGCGAGCAGGTAGAACGTCTGGCTCAGGTGGCCGGAGTCCAGCAGGACCGCCTTGTAGGCCTTGGGGTGGCGCCGGTATTTCCAATGGTGTCGATCCAGCCGCGCGACATGGAAGACGAGGGCGCTGCAATCGGCGAAGTAGGTTTGGCCGATCGTAAGTTCGGCGGCCAGCGTTCTGGCGTCGGCCTGGGTCAGGTCGATTATCTTGATGAGTCTGTGGGTATCGGATTCATAGTGATAGAACCCTGGCGTCAGCCCTTCCACATCGATTATCAGGGGATACGCCTCGATCGGATGCAGCGATCCGCCGGAAGGGCTGGTGCGGCGCACGGCGACATGCCCGGGCGCGATTTCCTCGGCCGCGATCGCGCCGAAGGTGCCGAACAGCATCCGCGACAGTTCGGCCAGGGCGAGAGGACGGGTGCGATCGAAATGCCGGGTGGTGCGCCTGGCGCGCAGGACATCGGCCACGCCGCCTTGCAATGGTTCGGCCGGAAGCGCTACCGAACCGATCCCATCCTGGCGCTTCGGGAAATGCGCCGGGAGCGGGCCATGCGTGGCGATGTGCTTGTCCAGTCGCGCGCGCTCGGCCGCGTTCCCGTGTTCCCGGCTGCCCTCGTCGCCGACCACGCCCGACCACGCGGTCATGCGGTGATAGACGCTCGCCAGCGGGTGCCATCCCACGGTTTCCAGGGTCGCCTCGCCGGCCAGGATGTCGGCGCTCCTGCTGTCTGCAACGTCGCAAAGCACGATCTCGTCCTGGATCATCCTGTCGATGAAGGATGCATCGCAGGCGTGCGTTCGCATGACCTCGCCGGCATCGATCCAGGCATTTCCCGGAAGCGAGGCGACGATGGCCAGCGCCTCGGGCGAAAGCGGAATGCGCTTGCCGCTGAGGGGGCACAGCAGGTTGGTGGCGATGGTGCTGTCGAAGACGACCGAGCCAGTGAGCAGCGCGCTGAGATTGGGGAAGAGCACGTCCCCGATTTCGATGATGCAGTGAAGCCTTCGGCGTAATTTCATCTGGAATGGATGCTGGATCGCTGGCGGTAAGGGGAGAGCTCGGCAGACCCCGCGCCGTGCCGCGCGCGATGGCGGGCCGATGCCGCATCGCGTCCAGCGTCCGGGTCTGTGCACTGCCGCACGATCAGTATGCCTAACTTCGGCCATGCCGAAGGAGGGGGCCGGGGCCATGGCGCGCGCTGGCACGGACCGCAGTGGCCGGCCAGCACGGGTTCGCACTGGCGCTGCGCCGCCGCGGTCCTGCCCGTCGCTGGCCGCTGCCTGTCTTCAGCGCGCCTGGCTGTCCGGCGATCCGCTTGCGGCCACGGTCGTCTCGCCGGGCGTGGCCGGCTTCGCAGGCTTCTCGCTGAGTTCCAGCAGGTCCAGCCGCTTGCCGCCGGGCAGCCGGTAGTCCAGCTGCTGCTCCAGCTCGTCCAGCGCCTTGACCTGCACGCACAGCGCGTCGGCCCTGGCTTCCAGCGCCTTGCCGCGCGCTTCCATGCGCCGTTCCATGTCTTTCCCCATCGCGTCGGCGCGCTTCTCGATGGCATCGGCGCGGCCGGTGAACACCGCGAACATCACCCCGCGGGTGAGTGCGCTGGCCATTTCCTCGGCGGCGGCGCTGACATTGGCCTCGAACGCCTTGTCGAACGGTTCCTTCTGCCATTGGCCCTTGCCGAGGGTGCGGTCCAGGTGGGCGAGGGCGGCGTCGCGGTGCTTCTCGATCCGGCGCGCCTTGCTGGCATTGCCGGTGATCGCTTCGACCACGCCGCCGAGGGCGTCGAAGGTGATGCCGACCGTGTCGCGGGCGATGCCGGCGACCTCGGGCATCAGCGCCTGCGCGCCCTGTTCCATCTGCCGCAGGCGCTGGGCATCGGCGCTGCCGAGCGGTTGCGCGACGCCGTCCACCTGCAGGCGGCCATCGTGCAGGAACACCGTCTTCGGGGTGCCGGCGCTGCGGGTCAGGGCGACGCCGGTGCGGTCGACGATGACGTCGTAGGGCGTGGAGAAGCCGCATTGCTGCGAGGAGAACTGCGGGCCGGCGGTGGCGCTCGCGGCGGCGCCGAGCAGGGAGAGCGTGCACACGGAGAGCAGCAGGCGCATGGCGGCGGTTCCTTTGAGCGTGGCAGCAGCATCGGTGCTGGGCCGTGCGCTGTCTCCTGCGGGAAGTCAGGGTGCGGGAAGTCATGCCCGCACCGCGGCGCGGATCTAGCCCGGGGGTTCGGGCATCTTCCAGTGCTGGAGAAGCGGGCCTTGCGGACCGGCGACGGGGTCGCTGGGCGGGAACGGCAGCTGTGCGATGCGCCGCACCATGTCGGTGCTGGGCGCCTGCCGGCAGATGTCCCAGTCCTGCCCGGCGGGATAGGCGCCGACCACCAGGAAGTCGCTGCTGGAGGCGATGCAGCAATGGCCGCTGCCGGCCGGCAGCAGCAAGGCGTCGCCGGCGGCCAGCGTGACGTCGGCGCCGCCCGGTCCGCCGATGACCAGCCGCGCGCTGCCGCGGGCGACGCCCAGGACCTCATGCGCGGTGGAATGGTAGTGGTGGTAGTCGTACACGCCGTCGCGCCATTGCGGCGGCCAGCCGTGCGCGGCGAAGCGGCGTTCGAAGCCGGCGGCATCGCCATCGCGGTCGGCCTGGCGGTACAGCAGGACCGGCAGGAACGGGTGGTTGGGCACCCAGTCGTGCGGCGGCAGCAGCCAGTGTTCCAGGCGCATCGGCGAATCCTCGGTGTGGCGTGGAGTGGCGGGCAGCGGGCCGCCGCCGCTGCGGATCATGCTAGCCAGGCCGCGTGGTCGTGGCGTCATTGCGCGATGCGCGCGACGGTGCGATGCGTTGTGTAGCGGAGTCGGGAACGCCCGAGCCGTCCGATGGCCCGCCAAGCGGAACGCGCCATCCCATTGCCGGAGCGGATACGGCTCACAATCTCCTCACTATTTGCGCGCAGAATGTGGCAATCAGATTGCGCGACGTGGAGCGCCGGCGAACGCTGCGGATCATGCTAGCCAGGCCGCGTGGTCGCGGCGTCATTGCGCGATGCGTTCGGCAGCGTAGTTGGGAACGCCCGAGCCGTCCGACCGATGGCCCGCCAAGCGGAACGCGCCATCCCATTGCCGGAGCGGATACGGCTCACAATCTCCTCACTATTTGCGCGCAGAATGTGGCAATCAGATTGCGCGACGTGGAGCGCCGGCGAATGAATGATTTACGCATCGACCGTGTCGACGCTGCCCTGTCCGCGCTGGGCCAGGCCGATCCGCAACGCAAGGCGGCGTTGTGGCAGTGGGCGTATCTGGAGATGCTGCACGAGACCCTGAGCGCGATGCATCAGCTGTCGCACCGGGTCGGCGTGGCCGAACTGGTCGCCGATGCCTGGCTGGCGCCGGTGGATGTGATCGCACTGGAGCAATCGTTCCTGGACCGTGCCACGCTGGCCGACCCGCGCGTGCAGGCCTTCGCCCTGGCGCTGGCCGAAGCCTCCTCGCGCCAGTCGCGCGCCGACCTGTGGCGCAGCGGTTATGCCAGCGCGGTGCAGGCCACGCTGCAGGGCATGCAGGCGCTGGCCGGCAAGCACCGCATCGACGCACAGGTCGCTGCGCGCTGGTTGCCGGCATGAGCCGACGTGCGAAAGACTGCCATCGAACAACGAGCATGTTGAGGCTCGTCGGAGTTGCGCGCTGACACTTGGCACCGCTTGCTGTGTGCAGCGCGCAAGATGGCGTCGTTCCTGCGTACGTGGCCGTGGTTGAAAGATTCTCTGCGTAAACCGTGTCTCGAAATTTCGATGCGGGCAGTTCATTGAAAGCGTGTGCCTAACTGCATCTCGCTGTCGCTGCACTTCAGCGCCTTGTGGCGTGGACACAGGCGGGTGGCCTACGATCCGCAGATCGCCAATACGCCCGGCGACAACGGAGCGCCACATTCCGGCGCCGCCGCAATGCGGCGCCAGCATGGCGTCCCACGCACTGCCGAGCAGCGCTGCTGACGCGCCCGCCACGCCGCGTTCACTCATCCGCAACGCCATGGCGGACAGCCTGGACGCATGGCTGCCCCCTCCCGCCATTCCGCGCCGCCGTCCGGTTCGCCGCCACGCCCGCCTCTTGCCGCACCGGTCGGCACGTCCGAGGCGCGCGCATGGTGGCGGCAAGTGCGTGCCTGCATGCCGCGCGGGCTGCTTGCCGCGCTGGCATTGCTCGGCCTTGGCCTGGGCTTGCTCACGTACTGGTATGTCCATGCTTGACGTCCTGTCCTCCTCGAGCGGAGTACCGCGCATGGCGCCATCTGCCGCATACGACCACGTCCGCCGTTGCAGCGTACGCACGCATCCGCCCGGCGGACACGAGGCCGCGACGCATGCCTGGGTCGCCGCCGAAGTGGCGCGGCTGATGCGCCTGCCGTTGCAGGAGGCGGTCGCGACGGGGAGCGGTTTCTACGTCCCCGACGACACCCTCACTGCCGCACAGGCGCAGCAATTGGGCGTGCGTGGCGCCGCCGACCTGCTCGGTGGCGTGGTCCCGCATGCGTTCGTCGCCACCAAGGCGATCAGCCATCCGCTGGTCGCCCCCGGCGCATCGGCGCCGCAGGGCTGGCAGCACGCGCTCGGTGCGGCCTTGGCCGAGGCGACGGTGCCCGGCTACACCGCGTTCGCGGCGGCCGATGCGCGCATGGCGTACGCGCGCCTGTGCGGCGGCGGCCAGGTGCGCTTGAAGCTGCCCAGCGGCATCGGCGGGCAGGGCCAGCTGCTGCTGCACGATGTGCAGGCGCTCGATGCGGCCTTGGCCGCCGTAGCGGCGGCGGACCTGGCGCAGCAGGGCGTGGTGCTGGAGCGGCAACTGGACCGCTCCACCACCTTCAGCGTCGGCGAAGTGGAATGCGCGGGCATGACCATCGCCTACTACGGCACGCAATCGACCACCGACGACGGTACTGGCCGCGAAGCCTACGGCGGCTCGCAGCTGTTCGTGGTTCGCGGCACGCTGGAGACGCTGCTCGAGCACGAATTGCCGCCGCCGCAGCGCGAGGCGGTGCTGAAGGCGCGCCACTACGACCGTTGCGTCGCACAGGCCTATCCCGGCTTCTACGCATCGCGCCGCAACTACGACGTGATCGACGGCATCGCCCAGGACGGCACGCGCAGGTGCGGGGTGCTCGAGCAGTCCTGGCGCATCGGCGGCGCCACGCCGGCGGAACTGGCCGCGGTGGACGCCTTCCAGCGCGAGCCGGCGCTGCATGCGGTGGTCGCGGCCACCGTCGAACGCTACGGTGTGCCGGCGCTGCCGGCCGATGCCGAGGTCTACTACATGGGCGAGGATCCACGCGTGGGCCGCCTGATCAAGTACCGCTACGTGAGCGCCACCGACTGACGATGGAAACCAAACTCTCCAGCATCGAGATCGCGGTGGACCGCGACGCCTTGAGCGGCACTCTGCTGACCCCGACCAACGGCATGCCCGGCGTGCTGTTCGTGCATGGCTGGGGCGGCAACCAGCATCACAACCTGGTGCGTGCGCGCGAAGCGGTCGGCCTGGGCTGCGTGTGCCTGACCTTCGACCTGCGCGGTCACGAAGGCCTGGCCTCGATGCGCGAGACGGTGACGCGCGCGCAGAACCTGGACGACATCAAGGCCGCCTACGACAGGCTGGTGGAGTCGCCGCAAGTGGATCCGGAATCGATCGCGGTGGTGGGCCTGAGCTATGGCGGCTACCTCGCCTCGCTGCTGACCCTGGAGCGGCCGGTGGAATGGCTGGCGCTGCGTTCGCCGGCGCTGTACAAGGACGCGCACTGGGATGGCCCGAAGGTGGCGCTGAACCAGGATCCCGACCTGATGCGGTACCGGCACAGCGCGGTGGCGCCGGCCGACAACGTCGCCCTGGCCGCGTGCCAGCGCTTCCGCGGCGATGTGCTGCTGGTGGAGGCCGAACAGGACGTGATCGTGCCGGGCCAGGTGCTCAAGAACTACGCGGCAGCGTTCTCCAACACGCGTTCGCTGACCTCGCGGGTGATCAAGGGCGCCGACCATGCGCTGACCCGCAAGGAACACCAGCTCGAATACACCCGCTACCTGATCGACTGGCTCACCGAGATGGTGGTCGGGCGCCGCGTGGCGCTGGCCAAGAACGTGGTCGAGCGGCGCAAGCAGAGTCTCAAGCACACGCAGGGCGATGCGGCGACGTCGCCCGGCCAGGGCTCGAAGGAGTTCCAGGGCCAGATCGAGGCCAAGGAACGCACGTCCGAGGCCACGCCGTCGCGGTGAACCGTTGTTGCGGCGCGGCGGCGGATGCGCGCGAGCGCGTGACCTCGCGCTGCGCTCTGCAGCGCGAGGCATGGTCCAGGCCTGTCGCGCCCCGCGTCAGTGACTGCGGCTGGATTGCTCCAGGTGGTGCCAGGCATGGCGCACCAGCCAGCGCGCTTCGTCCCATGGCACCGACAGCGACGGCGCCAGGTGGTGATAGGACTCCTGCAGCACGTGGTACAACTGCGCCTCGGTGGCGCGCGGATAGGCCAGATAGACGTCGTAGCCCATCTTCAGCAGCGACGCGTAGTCGGAGAAGCCATGCTGGCCGAGCCGACCATTGGCATGGGCATGCCGCCAATAGGCCATTTCGGCATCCAGATCGACGACGGGACGCGCGTGGGCAGGACGAGCGAGAGCGGAAGCGGTCTGCATGGGTAGGACTCCTCTCGAGGCCACCCCCCTGTCGCTCCGATCCTAGCGGATATTTCCCGCCATGTGCGCCCACGGCACGACATCGCACGCGAATCGCTGAACCGATCAGCGAGATGAGCGGGCAAGCGTCTTGAAAGCGTTTGCAACGCAGCGCCGCGTACCGGCGCTGCGCTGTGGTGCCGGATGCCACCGTCGTCCAGGTCGGGGCACCGCGCCGCGGGTTCGCTGGTGCGCGCCCAACGCCTCGGCATGCGCTTGCACGCCGGCTGTCGCAATGGCGGCACGATGCCGATCCGGCAGTGCAGCGCTGCGATGATCTGCAGCGCTGCACTGCGGCGCTTGCCTCGCCTGCCTCGACACCGTTGCGCGGATGCGGCCGGCGTTGCGGTTCGGCTCAGTCCCAATCCGGCGCGATGCCGGCCGGATTGGCCAGCCGCTCGC
The DNA here is from genome assembly GCF_041240605.1 of Xanthomonas sp. DAR 80977. Classification (NCBI taxonomy): domain Bacteria; kingdom Pseudomonadati; phylum Pseudomonadota; class Gammaproteobacteria; order Lysobacterales; family Lysobacteraceae; genus Xanthomonas; species Xanthomonas bundabergensis. Next base: position 349,142 of record NZ_CP162487.1, read on the forward strand.
CGCGGTCCAGCGTGGCGATCTGCGCCATGTCCTCCTCGTCCAGGCGCAGCGACTGCGCGAGCAGATTGCTGGCCAGGTTCTCGCGCTTGGTCGAGGACGGGATCACCGCATAGCCCTGCTGCAGCGCCCAGGCCAATGCCACCTGCGCCGGCGTGGCGGCGTGGCGCGCGGCGATCGCGGCGATCACCGGATCCTGCAGCACCTTGCCGTAGGCCAGGGTCATGTACGAGGTGACATGGATGCCCTGTTCGCGCAGGAAACCGATCAGCGTGCGGTTCTGCAGGTAGGGATGCACTTCGATCTGCTGGGTGGCGATGGCCTCGGCGCCGAGGATCGCGATCGCCTGCCTGGTCAGCGCGATGGTGAAGTTGGACAGGCCGATCTGCCGGGTCAGCCCCTGTTCGCGGGCGGCCGCCAGCGCCTGCAGGTACTCGGCCATCGGCACCGCATCGCGCGGCGACGGCCAATGCACCAGGGTCAGGTCCACATGGTCGCTGCGCAGCTTGTCCAGGCTCTGGCGCAGGCTCGGCAGCAACGTGTCGGCGGCCAGGTTGTCGGTCCACACCTTGGTGGTGACGAACAGGTCCGCGCGCGGCACGCCGGAATCGGCGATGGCCTGGCCGACCTCGGCCTCGTTGCCGTAGATCTGCGCGGTGTCGATGGCGCGGTAGCCCAGTTCGAGCGCGTTGCGGACCGAGTCGACGACGACCTGGTCCTTGAGCCGGAACGTGCCCAGGCCGAAGGCGGGAATGCTCATGCGGTGACTCCTTGCGAAAAAAGGGAAGACGTGCGGATTTCAGTATGCGAGCGGTGCGGTTGCGGCAGCGTCGGCGCAGCGCGTATCGCGCCGGTCCAGCCAGCCGCCCAGCGCGTACAGGCTGACCAGCAGGCCGGCCGAGGGCAGGCTCACGCCGAGGCCGGCGGCGATGGCCGGCACCAGGCCGGCGATGACGAACTCGGTAGTGCCGATGGCGAAGGCGCCGAGGGTCAGCGCCAGCAGGGCGGGGGGCAGGGAGCGAGGCATGACGCCATCCGGAAGCGGGGCAGGGGCGCAGTCTGGTCGCGCGACGCCTGCGGAAACACCCGTCCGGCGGCCAATCACTTTTGCGTTCTGGTCAATAATCGGCTTCCGATTCCCACATCCGGTCCGCCATGAAGACGACCCTCGACGAACTGCAGGCCTTCATCGCCGTGGTCGATACGCACTCGATCACCGCCGCCGCCGACGCGCTGGGGCAGACCGTGTCCGGGGTCAGCCGCGCGCTGGCGCGGCTGGAAGAGAAGCTGCAGACCACGCTGCTGCGGCGGACCACCCGGCGCCTGGCGCTGACCGAGGAAGGCCGGGCGTTCCTGCTGCGCGCACGCGAGATCGTGGCCGCGGTCGAGCAGGCCGAAGAGCAGATGGTGGCGCGCCGGCAACATCCCGCCGGGCGCTTGCGCGTGGACGCGGCCGCGCCGTTCATGCTGCATGCGATCGTGCCGCACGTGGCCGGCTACCGCGCGCGCTACCCGCAGGTGGAGATGGAGCTGACCAGCAACGACGGCATCATCGACCTGCTCGAACGCCGCACCGACCTGGCGATCCGCATCGGCGCGCTGCGCGATTCCAGCCTGCATGCGCGCGCGCTCGGCAGCAGCCGCCTGCGCGTGCTGGCCAGCCCTGACTACCTGGCCAGGCGCGGCGTGCCGCGCCGCGTGGACGACCTGGCGCGGCACGACCTGCTCGGTTTCACCCAGCCCGAGTCGCTCAACGACTGGCCGCTGCGCGGCCGCGACGGCGACGCGCTGCACATCCGCCCGGCGCTGGCCTGCTCCAGCGGCGAAACCCTGCGCCAGCTGGCGCTGGCCGGCGACGGCATCGCCTGCCTGTCCGACTTCATGACCGTGGCCGACCGCCGCGACGGCCGCCTGGTCCAGGTCTTGCCGAAGCACACGCTGGACGTGCGCCAGCCGATCCATGGCGTGTACTACCGCAACACCGCGGTCTCGGCGCGCATCGCCTCGTTCCTCGATCACCTGGCGGAGGCCTTGGGGCCGGCGCCGTTCGCGGCGTAACGGTGCGGGCGCGGCCCGGACAGATGCGTGCAGGCGCAGCGCTCGCCGCGTGCGGCCGACCGCGCTGGGTCCGGGTCGCCAGCGGCGCGGCATGCGGCAGCGGCCGTCCGCTGCTGACGAGGCCATTGACCGGTGCCGCCAAAAGTAGTTGTATGAAGCAACGAAATTGCCGGAGCCGGCCATGCCAGCGGTGGATCCCGTCGTCGTCGAGCAGATCCGCGCCGCCTCGCGGCAACTGGTGCGCGAACTCGGCTTCCTGCAGGACACGCTCGCCGCGACCGACTATCCGCCATCGGCGGTGCATGCGCTGCTGGAGATCGACGCGCGCGACGCGGTCGGCGCATCGCAACTGGCCGACTGCCTGCAACTGGAAAAATCCAGCGTCAGCCGCATGCTGCGCAAGCTGATCGCGGCGGGCGAACTGCGCGAGCGCGCCAGCGCCGAGGACGGCCGCGCCAAGCAGTTGCGGCTCTCCGCCCGCGGCCGGCGCACGGTGCAGGGCATCCATGCCTTCGCGCGCGCGCAGGTGGAGGCCGCATTGGCGCCGCTGCCGGCGCAGGCGCAGGCCGACATCGGCCGCGGGCTGGCCCGTTATGCGGCCGCGCTGCAGGCCCAGCGCGACGGCGCCGCGCCGCCAGCGCCGGAGCCGGAAGCGACGCGCATCGTCGGCGGCTACCGGCCCGGTGCGATCGGGCGCATCGCCGAAATGCACGCCACCTTCTACGCGCGGCATGCCGGTTTCGGGCAGTTCTTCGAAGCCAGGGTCGCGGCGGGCGTCGCCGAATTCACCGCGCGCCTGGAGCGGCCCGGGAACGGCCTGTGGCTGGCGTTGCAGGCGCAGCGCATCGTCGGCGCGATCGCCATCGACGGCGAGGACCTGGGCAACGGCGAGGCGCATCTGCGCTGGTTCGTGGTGGACGACGGCCTGCGCGGCAGCGGCATCGGCCGGCAGTTGCTGCAGCAGGCGCTGCACTTCTGCGACGCGCAGGGTTTCGGCGCCACGCGGCTGTGGACCTTCGCCGGGCTGGACGCGGCGCGGCGGCTGTACGAGGCGCATGGTTTCGCGCTGGCGCAGCAGTGCGCCGGCGACCAGTGGGGTGCGACGGTGATCGAACAGGTGTTCGTGCGGCCGCGACCTGTTTGCTGAGGGCGTGGCGCGACCATTCGCAGTGGAGGCGGGCGATATCCAGCCACAGCTCCCCGGCGCCGCGCCGAGCAGCGCAGACAGCGCCGGCCGAATGTCGCGACCGGAACAAAAAAGGCCGTCCGCGAACGGACGGCCTGGTACCGGGACGAGGCCGGCAACGGCCAAGGCCAAACGGCCTCAGCCCTTCACGCACAACACCTGGCGCAGCGTGTGCACCACTTCCACCAGATCGCGCTGCGCGGCCATCACCGCGTCGATCGACTTGTACGCCGCCGGCGATTCGTCGATCACCGCCGCATCCTTGCGGCATTCCACGTGCGCGGTGGCCTCGCGGTGCTGGGCCAGGGTGATCTGCTGGCGCGCGGCGGTACGGCTCATCACCCGGCCGGCGCCGTGGCTGCAGCTGTGGAAGCTGTCGCCATTGCCGAGCCCGCGCACGATGAAACTCTTCGCGCCCATGCTGCCGGGAATGATGCCCAGCTCGCCGGCACGCGCGCTGACCGCGCCCTTGCGGGTCACCAGCAGTTCCTCGCCGGCGTGCGTTTCCTTCTGCACGTAGTTGTGGTGGCAGTTCACCGCCAGCTTCTCCAGCTGGAACTTCGGCAGGCGGTGGCGCATCTCCGCCAGCACCCGCGCCATCATCGCCTCGCGGTTCTCGCGTGCGTAGTCCTGCGCCCAGGACACCGCCTCCACGTAGTCGTCGAACAAGGGCTCGCCTTCCATGAAGAACGCCAGGTCCTTGTCCGGCAGGTGGAAGCCGAGCACGCGGTGCGCCAGCTGCTCGCGCGCCTGCTCGATGAAGTAGCTGCCGATCAGGTTGCCGGTGCCGCGCGAGCCGCTGTGCAGCATCACCCACACCGCATCGCTCTCGTCCAGGCACACTTCGATGAAGTGGTTGCCGCCGCCGAGCGTGCCGATCTGGCAGTCCAGCTTGTCGGTGCGGATCCGGCGGTGCCTGGCCTTGATCGTGTCCAGGCGCTCCACCAGCCCGGACTGCGCGATGCGCGTGGCGATGCTGTCGGGCAGCTTGCGGTGTTCGCCGCCGCGGCCGTTGCCCACCGGCACGCTGCGCTCGATGCTGGAGCGCAACTGCGCCAGGTTGTCGGGCAAGTCGGATGCGCGCAGCGTGGTGCGCACCGCGGCCATGCCGCAGCCGATGTCCACGCCGACCGCCGCCGGGATGATCGCGCCGCGGGTCGGGATCACCGAGCCCACGGTCGCGCCCTTGCCCAGGTGCACGTCGGGCATCACCGCCACCCACGGCCCCACGAACGGGATCGCGGCGATGTTGCGCAGCTGCTCGTGGGCCTGCGCTTCCAGCGGCACGCCGCGCACCCAGCCCTTGATCGGCGTGGCGCTGCCTTCGGCGTGCAGCAATTCGTAGTTCTGGATACTCATCGTCTTCATTCCTTCGAGGCCGTGCGCGGCGGTTCCTTCCGTCGCGCACGGCGGTCCTACTTCATCGTCACCAACTGCTTCAGCACGCCATCCAGGCCGCCGAACACGGTGAGCTTGTCGATCTTCTCGGTGACCTTCTCCAGCGCCTCCAGCTCCTTCAGCCGCATCAGCACCGGGTTGTCCTCGATCAGCTTGGCGGTGTTGAGCAGCGAACGCGTGGCGTTGGCCTCCTCGCGCCGGCGGATCACGTTGGCCTGCGCCGACTTCTCCGCCTGCACCACCGCGTTGAGGATCTCCTTCATCTCGCCGGGCAGGATCACGTCCTTGACCCCGACGCCCAGCACCTCGATGCCGAAACCGGCGACCTGCTCGCGCACGTAGCCGAAGATGTCCGCATCCAGCGAGGCCTTGTCGCCGAGCAACTCGTCCAGCGTCTTCGCCGAGACCGCACGGCGCAAGCCGTACTGCAGCTCGCGGTACAGCTGGTCGCCGTACTTGGCCACCCGCGTGCGCGCGGCGACCGGGTCGGCGACGCGCATGCTGGCGGCCAGGTTGACGCGCAGGCTGACCTTGTCGCGGGTCAACAGCTCCTGCCCGGACACCTCCACCGACTGGATCCGCAGTTCGATCACCTCCGCGACGATGTTCTTGCGGAAGTTCCAGAACGCGTAGTGGCCCGGCGCCAGGGTCTGCTGCAGGCGCCCGTCGACGAACACCAGTCCCGCCGACTCGGCCGGAACCTCCAGCGCCACCGCAACGCGCGACAGCACGCCGAGCTGGCGCAGCCGCTGGGCCACGTCCGCCGGCAGCTCCAGGCTCTCGCCCAACGGCAGGCGCGCTACCTCCACCGCGATCAGCCCGCGCCAGTACAACCGGCGCGTTCCGGGCGCCAGCACGTCTTCGAGCTTGCCCTGCTTGAACACCAGGCCGACCTCGTCGCTGCCCAGGTCGGCCAGCACGAACACCTCGTGCAACTGCGCGCCCAGGCGCGCGATCAGCGCTTCGACATCGCTGCCGGCGTATTCCGGCACGGCGATATTGAAGGTCTTCACCTCGATGCGCTGCGCCGGGTCGAACAGACGGTAGACGCCGGGCGCAAGCACGCGCTCGAAACGCCGGTTGCGATACATCAGGCCGCGCTCGCTATCGCCGATCACGACCCGCTTGGTCCAGAACATGGCACGTTCTCCTTGTGGCTCTGGTGGTCCGGTCCTGTTGAGATGGTCGCCGCGCCGGACCGATGAGCGCGAGGACGCCGCGTTGCGGATGCCGTCGGCACCGCAGCGCTGCAGGAAGAGATGCAAGTACGCGCACGACATCGCTGCGGCGGCCGGCGGGCGCTGTCGGTGCGGAGGCCTGTGCGTGGGATCGGCAGCGCGGTGCATTGCGAGGCGATCGTCGGCGCAGGCGCGCACGTCCAGGGCGGCGCGGCGGCGGCAGCGACGCTGCGGTGCATGCGTCACGCAACGCCGTGGCGATGCGTGCAGCGTGTTCCGCGCGGCGCGACTTGCTGGGCTTGCGCCCGGTATTGCACATGACGTGACAGGTCATGGTTCTTGGAACGGGAATCGAACCCGCGACACTCGGATTAAGGTTCCGATGCTCTACCAACTGAGCTATCCAAAAGCGACGTGCCGGAGTCGAACCGGCGACCAGTGGACAAGCCACCGCTCTACCTCTGAGCTAACGTCTGGCGGAAACCGCGCATCCCGGCCGCAGGCATACGCGACGGCAGTGCCGTGCGCACCGGACGGGAATGGCATCCCGTACCGCTAGCGACCACTAAGCGCGGCTTCCCATTGCCGCCTCGTTGGAAGCGGCAATTCCTGCGTCGATCCCATTCCCGCCGCCCGCGTCCGGCATCTGGACGCAGCGCTTGCGCGCCTCGCGAGCGAAACTTCCCTGTTTCCGGGCATTCCATGCCCGGGTGCCTGGGATCGGGACCGACAAAAACACTGTTTGCGAACGCGCAAAGCAAAACGCCCCCGGCGCGGTGTCCGAGGGCGTTCGCGTTCCTCGGAGATCGATGCAACCGATCTCCGCAGGGGACATCGGTCGATCAGGTGGCGTGGTCCAGCCGCAGCGCATCGCCGCGCAGCGCACACATCGCCGCTGCGCGCGTTTCGCGCTGCAGGCTGGGCAGATAGGCGGTGAAGGGGCGGGATTTCATGGTCGTCGGATGCGCTGTGGCCGAACACGTCGGCTGATGGGCGCGCACATTACCTGCGTTGTTTTGATTGCGCAAGGGGGTTTTCGAATTATTTTTTCTTGTTTCTCTCGCCAACGTTCCGATGGCTGCGTGTCGCATCGGCGCAGGAGTGCAGCCGCGATGCAGTTCGGAGTCGGCAGGCAACGTTTCCAATTCTGGTGTTTTGGTTACTGTGGCCGCCTCCGCAGAGTGGAAAAATTCATCGGGAAATCGGCGGATTTCCCTGTGCCGAACAGCGATTCGGCGCAATAGGCACTGCTAGGCTGGCCGCGCGCCTTCCGGCATCGAAGGACTTACCTTCCGGTAAGCGGATGGCGCCTGCGACGAATCCACTTTCCCCCGACTGGAGTCATCGAAATGAAAATCCGCCTGCATGCGTATCTGCTCGCCTTGCTGCTCGCGTTCCCCGCCGCGTCGGCGTTCGCGCAAACCGCGGTCACCGCCAATCCAAACCACCAGCAGCTGCTGCAGGGATCGGATTGGCGGACCACGGCGAACAAGCGCCTGGTCTACGATTTCTGGCGCATCGTGTTCGAAGCCGGGCATACCGAGTACGCGCCGATGTACATGGCCAAGGACTACATCCAGCACAATCCGACCGTCGCCAACGGCCGCGATGCGTTCCTGCAGTTCCTGACCGCGTTCGTCAAACCGCAGCCGATCCAGCCGCGCGTGCAGCTGCCGCTGGTGGCGATCCTCGCCGAGGGCGACTACGTGACCTTGGTGTCCGTGCGCACGCTGCCCGATCCGAAGGATGCGACCAAGACCTATACGACGACCTGGTTCGACATGTTCCGCATCCAGAACGGCAAGATCCAGGAGCATTGGGATCCGGCGACCAAGTGACATGGTGGCGCGCGGGTCGTCGCAGCATCGTCGCTGCGGCACACAGCAGTCGCGTTGCTGCGGCGACGACGACGCGCAGCGCGGCCCGCGCGCCGCCGTCGGCCGGGTTTGTGTTGGCGTCGTGGTTCGGCACCGGCGCGCGCGACGCATGCCGGCAGGGCACGGGAAGGCTAGACTCCGGTAGCAGCCACCGGTCGCACGTCTCCCTTCCTTGCCGACATCGCCGCCATGCCCTTCCTCGAACTTCCGACGCATCGCCTGCACTACCGCATCGACGGCGGCGAAGGCCGACCCTGGCTGACCTTCTGCAATTCGCTGGGCGCCGACCTGCACATGTGGGACGCGCAGATCGACGCGCTGGCGCCGTACTACCGGGTGTTGCGCTACGACCGCCGCGGCCACGGCGCCTCGAGCGCGGCGCCGGGGCCGTATCGGATCGAGGACCTGGCTGGCGATGTGCTGGCGCTGCTCGACGCGTTGTCGGTCGAGCGCACCCATTTCTGCGGACTGTCGATCGGCGGGCTGACCGGGCAGTGGCTGGGCATCCACGCCGGCGCGCGCCTGCACACGCTGACCGTGTGCGCGACCGCGGCCAGGATCGGCACCGCGGACGGCTGGCAGGCGCGCATCGCGCAGGTGCGTGCCGACGGCCTGGCGCCGCTGCTCGCCGGCACCCGCGAACGCTGGTTCACCCCGGCCTTCGCCGAGATGCAGCCGGCGACGGTCGAGGCGCTCATGGCGAGCTTCCTGAGCACCGATGCGCAGGCCTATGCGGCCTGCTGCGAGGCATTGGCCGGCGCCGACTTCCGCGGCGCCCTGGGCGAGATCGACACGCCGCTGCTGGCGCTGGCCGGACACGACGACCCGGTGTGCCCGCCGGACGATCTGCAGGCGATCGCCACGCAGGCGGCGCGCGGCAGCTTCGCCCAGGTGCATGGCCGGCACCTGTGCAACGTGGAATCGCCGCACGCCTTCAACGACGCGCTGCTGCGCTTCCTGCTGCAATAGCCGAGGGGAATGCCGCGCGAAGCGCCGGCGCGCCCAATCCCCAATCCCTAATCCCGGCTCTCATCCAGCTTCACCACCAGCTTGCCGAAGTTGCCGCCGCCGAGCATGTCGATGAAGGCCTGCGGCGCGTTCTCCAGCCCGTGCACGACATGCTCGCGATAGCGCACCCGGCCGTCGGCCAGCCATGCGCCCATCTCGCGCAGAAACTCCGGATAGAGTTTGACGAAATCGCCGACGATGAAGCCGCGCAAGGTCAGCCGCTGGCGCAGCACCTGGTTCATCAACGCCGGCACGCGGTCCGGTCCCGGCGGCAATTCATCACGCTTGTTGTAGGTGGCGATGGTGCCGCACACCGGTACCCGCGCGAAATCGTTGAGCAGCGGCAGCACCGCGTCGAACACGTGCCCGCCGACGTTCTCGAAGTAGACGTCGATGCCGTCCTTCGCCGCGGCGCGCAGTTGCTCGGCGAAATCCGCAGCGCGGTGGTCCAGCGCCACGTCCACGCCCAGTTCCTCGCGCAGGTAGCGGCATTTGTCGGCGCCGCCGGCGATGGCGATGACCTTGGCGCCGCGCAACCGGGCGATCTGCGCCACGCTGGCGCCGACCGGGCCGGTGGCGGCGGCGACCGCCACGGTCTCGCCGCTCTGCGGCTTGCCGATCTCGTGCAGGCCGGCGTAGGCGGTGAAGCCGGGCATGCCGTAGACGCCGAGCGCGGTGCTCGGCGGCAGCGGCGACTGCGGATCGAGCTTGCGCCGCAGGCCGGCGCCATCGGCGACCAGGTGCGTCTGCCAGCCGCCGCTCTGCACCAGCACCAGGTCGCCGGGCTTGAGATCGGGATGATGCGATTCCAGCACTTCGGCGACGGTGCTGCCGACCATCACCTCGCCCAGCTGCACCGGCGGCGCGTAGGACGGCGCATCGCTCATGCGCCCGCGCATGTACGGATCCAGCGACAGCCAGCGGTTGCGCAGCAGCACCTGGCCGGGGCCGGGCGGAGCCAGTGGCGCCTGTTCGATGCGGAAGTTCTGCGCGGTCGGCGCGCCCTGCGGGCGCGAGGCCAGGACCACGCGGGTGGTATGGGACGCGGTGCTCATGGGGTTTCCTTGCTGGCGGTATCCAGTTGCGCGATGTCGTCGGCCGACAGCGCCAGGCGCGCGGCGGCCAACAGCTGCTGCAACTGCTCGATGCTGGTCGCGCTGGCGATCGGCGCGGCGATGCCGGGACGCGCGATCAGCCACGCCAGGGCCACTTGTGTCGGCGTGGCTGCATGCTTGCCGGCGATGTCGTCGAGCGCGGCCAGGATGCGCAGGCCGCGCGCGTTGAGGTAGCGTGCGACCACGCTGTCGCCGCGCGCCTGGCTCTTGGCGGCATCGGCGGCGCTGCGGTACTTGCCGCTGAGGAAGCCGCGCGCCAGCGCGTAGTAGCAGATCGTGCCCAGGCCCTGTTCGCGCACCAGCGGTTCCAGCCCGGCTTCGTAGCCGGCGCGGTCGTACAGGTTGTACTCGGGCTGCAGGGTCTCGTAGCGCGGCAAGCCGTATTGCGCCGACACCTTCAGCGCCTCGGCCAGGCGTTCGGCGCTGTAGTTGGAGGCGCCGATCGCGCGCACCTTGCCTTGTTCGATCAGCCGCCCGAACGCGGCCAGCGAGGCCTCCAGCGGCACCGACTCGTCGTCCTCGTGCGCCTGGTACAGATCGATCACGTCGGTCTGCAGGCGCTGCAGCGATTCCTCCACCGCCGCGGCGATGTTGTCGGCGGACAGGCCGGGGCGTTCGGCCCACTTGCCGACCTTGGTCGCCAGCAGCACCTTGTCGCGCTTGCCGCTGCGCTTGAGCCACTGGCCGATGATGGTTTCCGACTCGCCGCCGCGGTTGCCGGGCACCCAGGCCGCATACGCATCGGCGGTGTCGATCAGGTTGAAGCCCGCGTCGACGAAGGCGTCGAGCAAGGCGAAGGAGGTCTTGGCGTCGGCACTCCAGCCGAACACATTGCCGCCGAATGCGAGCGGCGCGGCGTGCAGGCCGGAACGGCCGAGTTCGCGCGTGTGCAGCATGGGGAACGCTCCGCGGTAGGGAAGGGCGACAGGATAGTCGCCCGAGGTTTCGGTATCGGGGCGATGGTCGCGAAAACAGCGTTCCGTTTGCGTGATTCGCGCTAACGCAAGCACAACATTCGGGCGCGCGGGCATGCGCGCATGCGTGCTAGGCTCGCGTCACATCGACGACAGCGGACGTACGCCATGACCCTTCGAACCACGCTTGCCTGCGCCTGTACCCTGGCCATCGCCGCGACGCTGGCGATCCCGACCGCGCAGGCGATCAAGCCCGCCGACAGCGCGACGTTGCCGGCACCGGATGCGGCGCTGCAGGCGGCCATCGACGGCAGCTGGCGCGACCGCGTCTACGTCGCGCGCGATGCCTATCGGCACCCGGGGCAGACCCTGGCGTTCTTCGGCATCGCGCCGACCCAGACGGTGATCGAGATCACCCCCGGCGGCGGCTGGTATTCGGAAATCCTGGCGCCGTACCTGCGCGAGCGCGGCCAGTACATCGCCGCGGTGGTCGATCCGGCGGCGGTGCCGGAAGGGCGCGGCCGCGAGTATCAGCAGAAGGCGCGCACGACGCTGGAACAGAAGTTCGCCGCCGCGCCGGCGCAGTACGACCACGCCAAGCTGGTGGCGTATTCGCCGACCGCGCCGGTGTTCGGTCCGGCCGGCTCGGCCGACCTGGTGCTGACCTTCCGCAACGTGCACAACTGGCGCGTGTCCGGCCAGGCCGAGGGCATGTTCAAGGGCTTCTACCAGGTGCTCAAGCCCGGTGGCGTGCTCGGCGTGGTCGAACACCGCGCCAAGGCCGACGTGCCGGCCGACGACAAGAGCGGTTACGTCGGCCAGGCGCAGGTGATCGCGATGGCCGAGGCGGCCGGCTTCACGCTGGCCGGCAAGAGCGAGGTCAACGCCAACCCGCGCGACACCAAGGACTACCCGGGCGGCGTGTGGACGCTGCCGCCGAGCAACGACCACGCTGCAGCCGACGACGCCAAGTACAAGGCGATCGGCGAGAGCGACCGGATGACGCTGAAGTTCGTCAAGCGCTGAGAGCGGCCGCCGCGGGCAGCGGGAACGGGAATCGGGCGTGGGAGAATGGCGCGCGCCGTCGATGCGCGGCCGATCCGAATCCCTTCTCCGCCATCCCCGTTTCCATGCTGATCGCGTTCAACAAGCCGTTCAATGTGCTGTGCCAGTTCACCGACCGCAGCGAACCGCCGCGGCGCACGCTGGCGGAGTTCGGCCTGCCCGCCGGCGTGTATGCGGCAGGCAGGCTGGACTACGACAGCGAAGGCCTGCTGCTGCTCACCGACGACGGCGCGCTGGCGCACCGCTACACCGATCCGCGGCACAAGCAACCGAAGACGTATTGGGTGCAGGTGGAGGGCGTGCCGCAGCCGGAGCAGTTGCAGCGCCTGCGCGATGGCGTGGTGTTGAACGACGGCCCGACCGCGCCGGCCCAGGCCAGCGTGCTGGAGACGGCGCCGGACCTGTGGCCGCGCGATCCGCCGGTGCGCTTCCGCAAGACGGTGCCCGATGCGTGGCTGCAGATCGTGTTGCGCGAAGGGCGCAACCGCCAGGTGCGGCGCATGACCGCGGCGGTCGGCCTGCCGACCTTGCGTTTGGTGCGCGCGGCGATCGGCGCGCACCGGCTGGAGGGGCTGGCGCCGGGCGCGTGGCGGGCGCTGTAGCGCCGGCCGCAGCGCTTCCGCAGGAGCGGCTTCAGCCGCGACGCTTTTTCCGAGCGATCTGTCGCGGCTGAAGCCGCTCCTACATGAGCAGAACGCGTGCATCGAAGACGGACGCAAAAAAAAGCGACCGGATGATGCGTCATCCGATCGCTGCTTTCGGTTTCGCCGCGATCGCCGCTGTCGCCGGCGACGATCGAGCCAGCCTTATTCCTCGGTGGCTTCCTGCGCGGCCGCGGCGCGGCGCGAGCTGCGTGCGGCCGAGCGGCGGGCGCCGGCATTGCCGCGCTTGCTGGCTTCGATGCGCTGCGAATCGCCTTCGATCGGCGCGTTCTTGTCGCGCTGGCGCTTGCGGTAGATCGCATAGCCGAGCAGGCCCGCACCCACCGCGGCGGCGGCGATGGCGAGGACCGGATTGCGCCGCACCACCGTGCGCGCGACCTTGGTCCCGGACTTCACCGCACCTAGCGCCGCGCCGGTCTTGAGCGCGCCCATCGCGGCACCGGAATGCAGCCACTTGTTGGCCTGCGGCCCGATGTGACGGAGGCTGTCGCCGGCATGGCTGGCGAGATCCAGTGCGCGGTCGGTGATGATGGTCAGCTTGCTCATGAGGGCGTCCCTACTGGCAGGAATAAGGACCGCAGTGTCCCCTGGACACCGTATAGACCGCGTTAGCGCGCCGGCGCGGAGTCGTCTGGCGGCTGAATGCGCAGCGGCCGCACCGCTCAGGTGCCGCGCGGTTTCGCGCGATGGCTGGCGGTGGCGGTCCACGGGTCGTCCGGCCACGGGTGCCGGGGATAGCGGCCCTTCATCTCCTTCTTCACTTCCGGATAGGTGCTGGACCAGAAGTTGCGCAGGTCCTGGGTCACCTGCAGCGGACGCCCGCCGGGCGAGAGCAGGTGCAGCACCAGCGCCACGCGGCCGTCGGCGATGCGCGGGGTGTCGGCCAGGCCGAACAGTTCCTGCAGTTTCACCGCCAGCACCGGCGGCAGCGGCTGGCCGTCGTGGTCGAGCGCGTAGTCGATGCGCCGCTCCATGCCCGACGGCACCGTGATCCGCGTCGGCGCATGGCGATCGAGCGCCTGCCGCCGGTCCCACGGCAGCAGCGACTTCAGCGCCTCGCCGAGTTCGTCCTCGCCCAGCGCATCGAGCCGGGTCTTGCCGGCGAAGGCGGGGCGCAGCCAGTGTTCCAGGCCGTCCAGCAATGCCGCATCGCCGAGATCGGGCAGGCCCAGTTCGGGCATCCATGCGCGCAGCCCGGCCGCGCGGGCGCGCCATTGCGTCAGCGTCTCGCTCCAGGGCAGCGCCGCCAGGCCGAGTTCGCGCACCGCTTCGGTCAGCGCCGCCGCCGCGTGCGCCGGATCGACGCGGCCGGCCGGGCGGCTGTCGAGCACGATGCGGTCGAAGCGGGTTTCGCGCAGTGCGCTCAGCGCGCGCCGTTCGGGGTCCCAGCGCACCACGTCCTGCTGCACGAAGCGCTGCGGGAAATCGGCGCGCAGCCGCGCCTCGTCCACCGGCGCGGCGCGCAGCAGCAGCGCATCCTTGGCCTCGTAGCGCAATTCGGTGGCGACCAGCCACGGCTCGCCGCGCAGGTCGCTGTGGTCGAACAGGCGCGCGCTGCGGCCGTTGGCCAGCAGGTAGCGCAGCGGGTCGGCGGGATGCCGGGTGGCGATGCGGTCGGGGAAGGCGTGGGCGAGCAGGTCGCCGAGTTCGTGCGCCTCCACGCTGTCCGGCGCCGCGGCGTCGCTGCGCAGGCGCCGCCGCCACTGTTTCGCCGCCGCGTCGATCGCGGCCAGGCCGCCGCGGTTGGCGTCGTGCGGGGCGCGTCCGCGGCGGAACGCGGCCAGCGCGCGCCAGCGCGCCGCCAGCGCATCGCCGCCCTGGCGCAGCGGGTCGCGCGCCTCGACCAGCGCGGCCAGGTCGCAGGCCAGCGCCTGCGCGCGCGCGTCCGGCGCGGCCAGCAGCATCGCCGCCAGCCGCGGATGGGTGCCCAGCGCCAGCATGCGCCGGCCGCTGGCGGTGATCGCATGGTTCTCGCTCAAGGCGCCCAGCCGCTGCAGCAGTTCGCGCGCGGCGGCCAGCGCCCCGGCCGGCGGCGGATCGACGAAGCGCAGCGCGTCGCTGCCCCAGGCCGCCAGCTCCAGCGCCAGCCCGGCCAGTTCCACCTGCAGGATTTCCGCGCGGCGCTGCGCCTCCAGCCGCTGCGATTGCGGCCACAGCCGGTAGGCCCAGCCCGAGGCGACGCGGCCGGCGCGGCCGGCGCGCTGGTCGGCCGAGGCCTGGGCGATGGCGGTCACGTCCAGCCGCGAGAAGCCGCTGTTGGGATCGTAGTGCGGCTCGCGCGCCAGCCCGGCATCGATCACCACGCGCACGCCGGGCAGGGTCACCGAGGATTCGGCCACGTTGGTCGCCAGCACCACGCGCCGGCGGCCGTGCGGATCGGGCTGCAACACCCTGGCCTGCTGCTCGACCGGCAGCTCGCCATGCAACGGCAACACATCGACCCCGCTCCCTTCTTCCCCCGGGAGAAGCTGGCGCGCAGCGCCGGATGAGGGGCCGGCCGAGGCGGTGCCCGATGAAACGGCGCCAGACGCCGCATCGGGCGAGCGGTCCGACACGACCGTGGACTGCTCCAACGCCGCCTGCACCCGCGCGATCTCGCGCTGCCCGGGCAGGAACACCAGCACGTCGCCGGGATGCTGCTGCAGCGCGTGCTCGACCGCGCGGCGGGCCTGCGCTTCCAGCGCCTCCTCGCGCCGCGCGGGGAAGTGCGCGATGTCCACCGGATAGCTGCGGCCAGCACTGGACAGCCGTGGCGCGTCCAGGAACTGGGCCAGGCGCTCGCCGTCCAGCGTCGCCGACATCACCACGATGCGCAGGTCCTCGCGCACCTGCGCCTGCACGTCCAGCGCCAGCGCCAGGCCCAGGTCGGCGGCCAGGTGGCGTTCGTGGAATTCGTCGAACAGCAGCGCGCCGACGCCGTCGAGCATCGGGTCGTCCTGCAGCATTCGGGTCAGGATGCCCTCGGTGACCACCTCGATGCGGGTGCGCGCGGAGACCTTGTTCTCGAAGCGGATGCGGTAGCCCACGGTCTCGCCCGGCGCCTCGCCGCGCTGGCGGGCCATGAAGGTGGCGGCGCTGCGCGCGGCGACCCGGCGCGGCTCCAGCATCACGATGCGGCGGCCGTGCAGCCACGGCGCGTCCAGCAGCGCCGGCGGCACCTGGGTGGTCTTGCCGGCGCCGGGCGGGGCTTCCAGCACCAGCCGCGGATGCGCGGCGAGGCTGTCGCGGATCTGCGGCAGCAGCGGGTCGATCGGAAAAACGGGAGAGGCCATCGGCCAAGGATACGGATCGGCCGCGCCGCTGTAGAGCGCGCGCATCTCGCGGGTAGCGCCGGCCCCGTACAATCTCCCGCTTTCCTGCCCGGCTTCCTCGGCATCTCCGCATGACTCTGATCGATATCGGCGCCAACCTCACCCACGACTCCTTCGATCGCGACCGCGACGCGGTGCTGCAGCGCGCGCGCGATGCCGGCGTGGCGCAACTGGTGGTCACCGGCGCCAGCCGCGAGCACTCGCCGCTGGCGTTGCAGCTGGCGCAACGGCATCCCGGCTTCCTCTACGCCACCGCCGGCGTGCATCCGCACCACGCGCTCGAGTACACCGCCGAATGCGACGCCGAACTGCGCGCGCTGCACGCGCATGCCGAGGTGGTGGCGGTGGGCGAGTGCGGGCTGGACTACTTCCGCGATCTGGCGCCGCGCCCGGCGCAGCACCGCGCGTTCGAGCGGCAGCTGCAGCTGGCGGCCGACACCGGCAAGCCGCTGTTCCTGCACCAGCGCGACGCGCATGCGGACTTCCTGGCGTTGATGCGCCAGTTCGACGGCAAGCTCGGCCCGGCGGTGGTGCATTGCTTCACCGGCACGCGCGAGGAACTGTTCGACTACCTGGACCGCGACTGGCACATCGGCATCACCGGCTGGCTGTGCGACGAACGCCGCGGCGCGCATCTGCGCGAGCTGGTCAGGAACATCCCCGCCGCGCGGTTGATGATCGAGACCGATGCGCCGTACCTGCTGCCGCGCACGCTCAAGCCGCTGCCGAAGGACCGGCGCAACGAGCCGGCATTCCTGGCGCATATCGTCGAGGAGCTGGCGCGCGACCGCGGCGAGGACATGGCGGCGACCGCGGCGGCGACCACCGCCACCGCGCGCGGGTTCTTCCGCTTGCCCGACGCCGCGTGAGCGCAGTCCGCCGCCCGGCTGCGGCTATCGCCGTTGTGCGTGGCGATGCGCCTCTGTCCTGCGAGGACCGAATTGATCGCGGTCGGTTGCGCTGGCGATGTCTTGTAGGAGCGGCTTCAGCCGCGACGGGCGTTACCGGTAACGCCCGTCGCGGCTGAAGCCGCTCCTACAGGGGCATGGCCTGCGTAGCGCCGGCTTTCCGTGACGCGGATCGGCGCTATTCGATCTGCGCGTCCTCGCGCTTGGCCTCGGCCATCGCTTCCGGTTCCAGTTCCTCGGCGCTGCGGTTGAGCTTGACGAACACGCCCCAGGCGATCAGCAGTAGCGCCGCGCACAGGCCGACCGCGGTGGCGTAGGGCAGCTTGGCCGGGTCGTCGTGCATCAGTTCGAACACCGAGACCAGCGTCTCGATCGCCAGCGCGATGACGATGACCACGAAGAACCGCGACAGGTAGCGGCGCACGCGCGTGGGGCCGCTGATCTTGACGTCGCGCTGCACTTCTTCCTCGAAGATGGTCTGGCCCAGTTCCAGCGTCACCAGCGCCACGGTGAGCAGGCCGATCGCCTCCAGCACCACGTTGAAGCGGTCGCGGATCACCAGGTCGCCGCCGGGGGTGAGGCCGTGCCACAGCTCCAGCACCGCCATCGCCACCAGGCCGGCGGCGCACAGCAGGAACAGCAGGATGATCAGGAAATGGCCGCCGCGGAATAGTTTTTCCATGAACTTCATCGCCGCTCGCCGTGGTCAGGTCGGCGAGCATAGGCGGGGCGGGCGTCAGCGGCGCGCGAAGAGGCGCGATGGACGGGGCACACCTGCCGCAGCCGAGGACTCCCAGGCACGCAATGCGTTCCGCGGTGCCCGGAGGCGGCTGCCGCCTGGCGGATTGCGCTGCCCGGTCAGGCTGATCAGGGGATTGCAGCGGCGGCGGATGGCCTCGGGCATCGGCTTCGGCGCGTCCTCGCGGCCCCGGTGACCGGAGTAAGTGCCTGTCGCGGTTGCAACCACTCCTGCACGCGCGATGGCAGGCCGGGCGGGGTGCGTTGTGGGAGGGACTTCAGTCCCGACGCGTGTCGGCCGGACAGCGCCATGGCGACGCGTGTCGCGGCCGGGCCCGCCCGCACCACACGCATGCCGGCGCATGGCGGTGCGCCGGAGGGCCTGCAGAGCGTAAGCCGCCCCGCTGCGAGGCGCGTCGCTGTGGCGGCGTCGCCCGCCGCCATGCCTTCAGCCTGGCGCCAACCCGGCCTGGTAAGCCTGCAGGTGGCAGTACGCGGCCAGCAGCCACGGTGCGGCATGGCCGGCGGCGCGGGCGCGGGCCAGCATGTCGCCGACGATGTGCTGCGCTTCCACCTGCTGCCCGGCTTCCAGGTCGCGCAGCATCGACGCCTTCATCGGCGAGCCGGGCTGGGTCAGCAACTGCAGCGCGTTGGCCTGCGCCGCTTCCGGCACCGGTTCGCCCGCGGCGGCGGCGACCGCCGTGCATTCGGCATACAGCCCGCGCAGCAGCGCCACGCCGTCGTCGCTGGCGACTATGCGGCCGGTCGGCGCGCGCATCAGGCAGGTGGCCGCGGCCAGCGCGGTCAGGAAGGTGTACTTGATCCACTGCTCCTGCGCGATCCGCGGCGCGGCCAGGTGGTCGATGCCGGCCTGCGCGCAGGCCGCGGCCAGATCGCGCACGCGCGCGCTGTCGGCGCCGCGCCCGTCGCGCTCGCCGAAGGTCAGCGAGGCCGGCTTGGCCAGGTGCTCGATGGCGCCGTCCGCGCCCAGCGTGGCGCTGATGAAGCACAGGCCGCCGAGCACGCGGTCGGCGCCGAAGCGCGCGTCCAGCACCGGATAGTGGCGCAGGCCGTTGAGGATCGGCAGCAGCGTGGTGCCGGGGCCCATCGCCGGCGCCAGCGCGTCCAGCGCGCTGTCCAGGTCGTAGGCCTTGCAGCTGAGGATCGCCAGGTCGAACGGGCGCGCCGCGGCCGCGGCGGGCAGCGTGTCGGCGGTCAGGGTGGCCACCGCGATGTCGGCATCGCCGCGCGGGCTGCGGATGCGCAGCCCGTCGCGCTGCAAGCGTTCGGCCCGCGCCGGGCGGACCAGGAAGGTGACGTCGGCGCCGGCCTGGGCCAGGCGTCCGCCGAAGTAGCCGCCGGTCGCGCCGGCGCCGAGGATCAGGATGCGCATGCGCCGATGGTAGCAGCGGCGCCGGCTGGGTTCAGCGCCGCGGCGCGGGCGTGCCCGGCGTGCGCAAGCCTTCCGGCGGCTCGAAGGCGTCTGCAGGCACGGGTTCGTAGCTGACCGTGTCCACGCGCAGGCTGCGTTCGTCGCGTCGGTTCCCGATGCGGCCGCGGTAGCCGAGCAACAGGCCGTTGCCGTCCAGCCACAGCGTGCCGGTGGTGGTCCCGTCGGGTCCTTGCGTGGCGGATTGGTAGCGCCAGCCCGCGGCGAGGCGGCCGGCGATGAACTCCCCGGGCGCCGGCGCGCAACGCCCGCCGATCCGTGCGCAGGGGTCCTTGGGGTCGTACCAGTAAGGCCCGCTGGCGTCGGCGACCGGAAGCCGGTAGTCGCCGGAGCGGCTGATCAGCCAGGCGCGGCCGCGGGTGCCGGGGGCGACCAGGTAGGCGTCGGGCGCGTGCGCGCCGACGAAGTCGATGCGGATCGCTTCGCCACGCAGGCGCACCTCCACCTGGACCGAGTCGCCGGCCTGCTTCGGACCCAGCGGACCGAAGCCGTACGCGCGTCCCTGCAGCCTGGCCTGCGGCGGCGGTGGCCCTTCTGCCGCCGCGTCCGTCGCTTGGGACCGCGACGGGGCACTGACGAGGCACAGCGTGCCGGCCAGCAACGCCGCGGCCAGCCGTTCAGCGCGCAAGGTTGCCGCTGTCGTAGATGGGCGACTGCATGCGCACCACCGCGTAGGACTCGATCGGCATGCGGCGATGGCCGCTGATCGGCTCCTCGATCAACATCGAGACCGGCCGATAGCTTTCGCCGCCGCTGACCAGATCCGACAGGCCGACGATGACGCGGTCGACGAACGGCACGATCAGCGGCATCTGGTAGGTGACCTTGATCTTCAGGATGTTGGCGTCCTGCACGTTGACCTGGCTGCCGCCGATGTTGGCGTTGCGGAACGCCAGGCTGTCGTTGGGCAGCGCGTAACGGCCATCGTACTGGCGTTCGCGGAATTCGTTGAAGGCCGCGCGCGTCGGCGAGATCACTTCGATCTTGGAGAAGATCAGCACCTCGGTCAGCTTGATCTTCTGCTTGGTGAGCAGTGCGTTGGCGGTGTCCGGCGACTGCACGAACAGCGGCGTCAGGCCGCCGGCGAGCGCGTCCTGCATGTCGCCCCGCTTCACCCCGCTCACCGCGCCGGCGCGCGCCGCCTGGAACGTGGCGTAGTCCAGCACGGTCTTGGCGCGATAGATCAGGATGAACTGGAAGATCACCAGCACCAGGAACAGGAAGGTGGGCACCACCACGCAGAACTCGACCAGGGACTGGCCGCGTTGCCGGCGCGGCACGTGACGCAATGCGTTCATGGACGTTCTCCTGCAAGCGCGGTCGGTCGGGATGCGGCGGAAGCTTCGGCCGGCCACCAGGCCAGGCGCTCGCCGCGCGTCGGTTGCAGCGCCTGCAGGCTGCCTGCCGCCAGTTCCAGCGTGGCGTGCGCGCGCAGGCAGGCGGCGCCGCGCCAGGGCCTGATGCGCTCGCGCCACTCCAGCACATGGCCGTCGCGGTCGAAGAACAGCAGGTCCAGCGGGTAGCCCATGGCGAAGGTGTGCACGCTGTTGCAGGGCTCGATCAACAGGCCCTGGCCGGACTGCAGCGGCGCGCGCCCGAGCAGGCCGCGCAGGCGCAGCCACCAGGTGTCGGCGCGCCACACGCTGTGCAGCAGCACCTCGCCATCGCGGCGCAGCGTGCCGCACCTCACAGGATCCCCTGCTGCTTCATCTGCAGATAGATGAAATAGGCCAGCACCACGAAGATCAGCGGGAAGAAGAACAGCACCAGCGGCAGCATCATCTTCACCGGGGCTTCCAGGGCCAGTTTCTCGGCGCGCAGGAAGCGTTCCTCGCGGCGCTGCATGGCCTGCGAGCGCAGCGTTTCGCTGAGGCTGGCGCCGACCCGGTCGGCCTGGATCAGCGCGCTGGTGAAGTTGGAGATCTGCGAGATGTCCATGCGGTCGGCCATGCGCCGCAGCGCCTCGGCGCGCGGCAGGCCGGCGCGCAGGTCGCGCAGCATCCGCGAGAACTCCTGCGACAGCGGTCCGGGCGGGCCTTTCTGCACCGATTGTTCGATGGCCCCGGTGATGTTCAGGCCGGCCTCCACCGCCATGGTGATGAAGTCCAGGAACGTCGGCAGGTCGCGCACGACGTGCTTGCTGCGCTGCTTGCGCCGTTCGCCCAGCCACAGCGTCGGATACATCCAGCCCAGCGGGATGCCGAACAGCAGGCACATCGACAGCGCGCCCATGCTGAACTTGCCCAGCAGCATCACGATGACGGCGAACACCACGCTGACCGCGCAGGCGGCGACGATGCGCGTGCCGTACAGCTCCTCCGGCGTCAGCACGAAGTCCTGCCCGGCCGACTGCAGGCTGCGATGCGCGCGTTCCAGTTGCGCGGACTTGAGCCGCGGGCCGACCAGGTGCGTGGCCGCGGTGACCAGCGGCCACAGCAGGCGCAATGCCGAGGGCAGCGGATCCTGGTAGTTGCGATCGTCCTGCGGCACCGCCTGCAGCAGCCCGCGCAGCGCGAACATCACCAGGCCAACGGCGGCCAGCGCCAGCAGCGCGACCAGGGCGAGCATCCAGTTCATATGTCGATCGTCATGATCTTGCGGCACATGCGGTAGCCCAGGTACTCGAGCACGCACATCAGCGCGATGACGCACCAGCCGAGCAGGGTATGGAACATCGGGTTCATCGTTTCCGGGTAGAACAGCACCAGGAAGCCGACCAGGCCGGCCGGCAGCATCGCCATCACGATGCCCTGCAGCTTGCCCTGCGCGGTCAGCGCCTTGACCTTGCCTTCCATGATCAGCTTGCGGCGCAGGGTCTCGGCCAGGGTCGACAGGCTCTCCGCCAGGTTGCCGCCGACCTCGCGCGAGATGCCGACCGCGGCGACGAACAACTTGACGTCGGCGATCGGAACGCGCTTGGCGAAGTTGTCCAGCGCCTCGTCGGTGCGCACGCCCATGTGCTGCTCGCGCAGGATCAGCGCCAGTTCCTGCGCCAGCGGCGGTTGCCCGTCATGGGCCAGCGCTTCCAGCGCCGGATTGAAGCCGACGCCGGCGCGCAGGCTGCCGGACATCATCAGCAGGCTGTCGGGCAGCTGTTGCTGGATCTGGTCCAGCCGCCGCTGCTTCAGCCACAGGTAGATCTTGCGCGGCGCCACCGCCAGCACGATCACCGCGACCACCGGCAGCAGCAGGTTGCCGCTGATCAGCCACAGCAGCAGCGGGATCAGCGCCAGCACCACGCCGTTGGCCACGAACAGCATCTGCGGGTCGACGAACAGGAACATGTCGGCCAGGTTCAGCCGCGCCGTATCCACGAAGCGCTCGTGGTAGCGCTGCATGAAATTCGCGCTGGCCCGCACCAGCAACAGTCCGGAGACGGTGACGCAGCTGAACGCGAGCAGGGCGACCAGCCAGATGTTATCCATTGCCCTGGCCGCCGTTGCGGAAGATCGACAGGTCCACCGGCACGCCGCGTTCGGCCAGTTCCTCGTAGAACTCGGGCACCGCGCCGGTGGCGATGAAGTCGCCGGTGACCTTGCCGTCGCGGCCGGCGCTGGACCTGGCCTTGAACAGGAACACGTCCTGCAGCTGGATGGTGCCGCTTTCCACGCCGGTGATCTCGGTGATGTGGCTGACCTTGCGCGAGCCGCAGGGGAAGCGCTTCTGGTGCACGATCAAGTCCACCGCCGAGGAGATCTGTTCGCGCACCACGGTCATCGGCAGTTCCATGCCGGCCATCATCACCATCACTTCCAGGCGCGACAGCGCCTCGCGCGGATTGTTGGCGTGCGCGGTGGTCAGCGAACCCTCGTGGCCGGTATTCATCGCCTGCAGCATGTCCAGCGCTTCGCCGCCGCGGCACTCGCCGACCACGATGCGGTCCGGGCGCATGCGCAACGCGTTGCGGACCAGGTCGCGGATCGAGATGTGGCCCTTGCCTTCCATGTTCGGCGGGCGCGCCTCCAGCGCGACCAGGTTCGGCTGCACCAGCTTCAGTTCGGCCGCGTCCTCGATGGTGACGATGCGGTCGGTGTCGGGGATGAAGTTGGACAGGATGTTGAGCAGCGTGGTCTTGCCCGAGCCGGTGCCGCCGGTGACCACGATGTTGCGCCGCTCGCGCACCGCCATGATCAGGAATTCCAGCATCGGCGCATTGAGCGAGCCGAAGTCGATCAGGTCCTTGCCCTCCAGCTTGCGCTTGGAGAACTTGCGGATGCTGATGCTGGGGCCGCGCAGCGCGATCGGCGGAATGATCGCGTTGACGCGCGAGCCGTCCTTCAGGCGCGCATCGACCATCGGCGAACTCTCGTCGATGCGCCGCCCGAGCGGGGTGACGATGCGTTCGATCGCCGACAGCACCGCGCGGTCGCTGGTGAAGCACACCGGCGACTGCTCGATGCGGCCGGCGCGCTCGATGAAGATCTGGTCGTAGGCGTTGACCATGATCTCGGTCACCGTGTTGTCCTCGATCAGGTCCTCCAGCGGCCCCAGGCCGATCGCCTCGTCCAGCACTTCCTTGGCCAGGCGGCGGCGGTTGATGGTCTTGGGCAGGTCGGCGAACTCGCGTTCGAGCACGTCGTCGATCAGCGCGATGGTGGCGGCGCGCAACGCATCGTCGCCCATGCTGCGCACGTCCAGGCGGCGCAGGTCCATCTGCTTGACCAGCGAGGCGTGCACCTTGGCGCGATAGACCGCGATGTCCGGCGGCAGGTCCTGCGGACGCGCCAGTTGCCGCTGCTCCTGCACCTCGGCCATCGGCTGGTTGGCCGCGGCCGTCGCCGGGTCGGCGAGCGCCGCCGCAGGCGCGGCGGCCGGCGCATTGAACGTGGCCGGGTCGTGGCGCGGCGCCGTGGTCTCCGGCTCGTCGCCGACCACCTGCAGGCGGTAGTCGCCGATCTGCACCAGATCGCGGCTGCTCAGCGGCCCGCGGCTGCCGGACACCTTTTCGCCGTTGACCAGCACCGACGCGCGCCCGCCGAAGGCCTCGATGAAGATGCCGTCGTCCTCGCGCTTCAGCGCCGCATGCTGCTGGGCGATGCTCCAGCCCTGCAGCACCACCAGATTGCCGTCGCCGCGGCCGATGCCGCATTCGCGGTGCAGGCAGCGGACATGGCGTTGGTCGCGGTTCGGCGTATCGATGAGGATGTTGAACATGGTTCTGTCTACGGAGAGCGAGGGGGGGAAGAACTACTGCACGTATTCCTTGCTGCGCTTGGGCATCGCTTCCTGGCCGCGTTCCTGGATGCGCCGCCCGTGCTCCAGGCCATCGAGGTTTTCCTGCGAATCGGGGGTGATGATGCGCGGGGTCACGAACATCACCAGTTCGGTGCGGTTGCCGCGGAAGCCGTCGGAGCGGAACAGCTTGCCCAGGATCGGGATCTCGCCCAGCAACGGGAATTTCTTCGCGTCCTGCTGCGCGCTGGAATCTATCAGCCCGGAGATCACGATGGTCTCGCCGGCGCGCACGTTCAATTCGGACTCGGTGCGGCGCGTGGTGAAGCCGGGCACGCCCTGCACGCTGACGGTCGGGTCGATGCGGCTCACCTCGGCCAGCAGGCGCGTGGAGATTTCCTGGTTGCCGTTGACCAGCGGCTCGATGTCGAGCTTGATGCCGTATTCCTTGAAGTCCACGGTGACCTGGCCGAAGCCCTGCGGGATCGGGATCGGCACTTCGCCGCCGACCAGGAACTTGGCCTGGCCGCCGCTGCGCGCGCTCAGTTGCGGCGACGCCAGCAGGAACGCCTTGCCCTTGTTCATCAGCAGGTTGATCGCCGAGCCGATCTGGGTGGCGATGCCGAAGAAGGCCTGGGTGCCGGGCACGCGATTGGGCAGGACGACGCCGGCGGCCGGGCTGCCTTGCGGATTGATCCGGTAGTAGTCGTTGGTGGTGAAGTCCTTCAGCAGCCCGCCGACCGGCCCCTGGATCACGTTGTCCCACTGGATGCCCAGCTCTTCCAGCGCGTTGCTGTCGAACTCCATGATCTTCACGTCCATCAGCACCATCGGGCGCATGCCGACCGGGTCGGCGGAGGTGAAGTCGAGCAGGGTCGGATACAGCTTCTGCAGCGCCTCGATGCGCTTGGCCACGCCGGGATTGATGTCCTGGCCGGTGATCACCACGCGGTCGGCCACCGCATGCACGCCCAGGTTGGGGACGTCGGCGAGCAGCGTGCGCACCGTCTCCACCGTCGCCGGCGCGTTGCCTTCCATCACCTCCACCGGCACGTCGATCTGGCGTCCGTCCTGCAGCCACAGGTGCACGCTGGTGGCACCCGGCTTCTGGCCGATGATGACCAGTTCGCGCTTGCCGATGTTGGTCACCTGGACCAGTTCGCCGTTACCGACCGCCACGCGCTTGAGCGCCTGCGGCAGGCTGTGCACGGCGGCCTGGCCGGCATAGATGCGCGCGCGCTCGGGCAACGGCGTGACCACGGCCGAGCCCGCGGCGCGGCGATAGGCCGGATCCGGCACCGGCGCGGGAAAGCCGCTGCCGCCCATCGGCACCGGTGCCTGGTTGCCGCTGGTGGGCGGCGCCGCGGGCCTGGATTCGGGCGCGACGGTGACCGGCACAGGCACCAATCCGGTCTGCTGCTGGGTCTGCGCCTGTGCGTTGCCGCCGATGGTCATGGTCGCGGCTGCGAGCATGGGAAGGAAGGAAACACTCCATGTAGTCCTGCGCATGCGTCAGCCTTTGCCTCCGATGATGAATTCGACGCCACTGCCGCCGCCGCCCGCCTTGGCGGTGCCGAGCAGTTCCTTTTGGGTCAGGCCGTTGAGGCCGAACGGATTGCGGTCTTCGACCTGGCGCAACATGACCCGCATCGCCCCGGCCTTGGCGGCCACGGTCAGGCGTTCGGCCTGCTGCGGGTTCAGTTCCAGGGTGATGTTGGAGAAGCCTTGCTGGTCTTCCTGCACCGGCGTGTCGCCGACGCGGTTGCCGGTGGCCAGCACGTTGATGTTCTCCAGCAGCGGGATGACCCGCGACCCCGCGTTTTCCTGCTCCACGGTCAACAGGATGTCGACATGGTCGCCGGGCGCGATCATCCCCGAGATCGAGTTGGTTTCGTCCACCGGCAGCGTGTAGCCGACGTTGCCCGGCTTGATCACCCGCGAGAACTGGTCGTACAGCGGGACCAGGGCGCTGGCCCCCAGCGGCGCGCCCTGGCGCACCGGCGCGCGCAGGATGCGCCCGCTGTACTCGTCCACGTTCTCCGGCGTCACCGCATCGGCCGGCTGCAGATCGGCGGGCACTTCGCGCACCGCCAGGTCCGAGGTGGTGACGACCGTGCCCGGCTCCATGTCCGACTTCGGCACCGCCACCGCCACCGTCTCGCCGACCTTGGCGGTGCGCGCGGCGACGGCGCCCTGCACGTAGCGCACCGCGACGAAGGCGGCCAGCGCGCCCAGCCCCAGCGCGACCACGATGAACAGCAGGTTGCGGTTCGGCTTGAATCCGGCCCCTTTCATAGCCACCCCAGCGACAGCGCATAGGTGAAGCTGGAATAGGCCTTGCGCAACGCATCGACCAGTTCCAGGACGATATTGGGCTGGGCCACCAGCACGGTCACCGCCAGCAGCGTGACGATGCTGTACTCGATCAGCGCGGCGCCGCGTTGGTGCCGGACGGACGACAGGGAAACAGGGCTCAAGGCGTTGATCCTCATTGCTGGAGCTGGTTGACCACGATGGAAGTTCCCTTCTCGCGGCGGTTGAAAGTGAGGGTCATCTGCTGCTTGCCCTTGCTGTAGCTGCTCACGCAGCTGTTGGAGATCATCGAGCAGGCGGTGGCCGAGGACTGCTGGCTCCAGCCTTCGGCCGGCAGCCGATTGCGGTAGAACGCCTCGCCCTGATAGGGCGACAGCGGGCTTTCCAGCGCCAGCGTGCGCCCGGGGTTGTCCAGGTACTCGATATCGTTGACGACCGTGGTGCCCGACGGCTTCAGGAAATCCGCGCCGGGCGCCTTGCGCGGTTTCTCCTTGAGCAGGCGCACGATGCCGACCTGGGCCTCGCTGCCGGCGCCGGCGCCGGTGATCTCGATGGTGACGTAGTGCTCGCCCTCGGCATGGCCGACGATGGTCTTGTTGCCGACCTCGTTGACCACCACCTGGCCCGGCCACTGCTTCCAGTAGAACGCCACCAGCTGCTGCGGCGTCTGGTTCGCGGTGTAGCGCGAGGAGCGCATGTGCAGGCCGTTGTAGATCATGTGCTTGGACACCCACTCGCCTTTGGCGCCCTCGGGTTCGGGCACCTCGGGCCAGTCGGCGGCATGCGCGAGCGCCGGCGCCAGCACGGCCAGCGCCAGGCACAGCAGACGGTCAGCGCGGCCTGGCATACGGTTCCAGCTTGTCCACGGGCACCACATCCGGGGCGACGTAGCCCGGATCGAACCGGCTGATGGTGCCGACGATGGGAATGATGCTCAGGCCGTCGAACATCTTGCCGGCCTCACTCAGGTGCGAGGTGGGGACCAGGGTCCGCACCTGGCCGATGACCGAGCGCCTGGTCGGATTCTTGGCAGTGCCCGGGCCGGCCGCGTTCCACGGATCGGTCAGCAGGGTATTGCTGCCCTGCATGCGCAGGCCGAGTTGGTCGAAGGGTTCCAGGAACGCCGCCGAGCCGCCGTTGGCCAGTTTCAGGTCCTGCACGCTGACGCTGAGGCTGGCGGTGACCAGGCCCTTGTCGTTGGGCGGGAAATTGCCCGGAATCTTGCTGATCAGATTGCCGATGCGGTCGAGAATGCCGGAGGAACGCTCGTTCTTGTAGGCATCGACGCGGATGTCGCCGCGCTCGACCAGGGCCTGGTTGGAGAACGTGTTGAGCAGCGGGTTGTCGACCTGGTCGCGCGCGTTGCCGGTGCTGGCGCGGCTGACGATCTGCGCGTCGGCCTTGCCGAAATGGCGATCCACGGTCAGGTCGCGCATGCGGGCGCTGGCCGGCAGCGTGTAGTCCTTCGCCACGGTCGCTTCCCACGCTGCGGCGCGCGCCGCCTGCTGCGTGGCCTGGCGCAGGTGGATGTACTTGCCCATGATCGGAATCAGCAGGAACAGCGGCACCAGCACGGCGCACAGCACCGCCGCCTCGGTGAGGCTCTGGCCGTCCTGGCGTCCGCGCAGCCGCGGTTGTCGACGCTGGCGCATGCTCGCGTTCCTCCTAGTTGAGTTTCCCGCGCGCGCGCGGGGCTTCGAGCGCGGCCCGATCGAACGGTTTGCCGACGCTGATGACCTGGGTGGTGACCGTGTAATCGGGGTCGCGGCCGGGCGTCTGCGCGAGCACGATGAAGCCGCGGTTCGGGCGATATTCGTTCAAGGGTTCCGGGGTGAACCCCCACTTGGCGCCGGCCGACCACACGCACTGGCGCAGGCCCGACGGCTTGACCCACTCGTTGCAGGGCTGGCCGGCGACGCTGCGCTGGGTCGGCCCGCTGAAGCCGGACAGCGCGACCGTGTCGCTCTTCTCCGCGGGCATGCGCGCCAGCGCATCGTCCGGCGCCGCGTCGTCGGTCTGCTCGCCGGTGGCCAGGTCGACCTGCTGGTAGCGCGAGGACGTGGTGGTTTCCTGGTTGCCGGTGGTCTGCAGCCGGAACAGGCAGGTGCCGCCCGGGCCGTCGTTGGCCACTTCCCAGCTGGTCTGGCGCACCACTTCGGTGTCGCGGTCGAACCACAGCTCGTAGCGGGTGGTGCCGAGCAGGGCGATGTCCTCGTCGCGCAGCGGACGGCTCTGCAGGCCGCCGGCCTGGCAGTCGCGGATCGCATCGAGGTAGTTCTGGCGCGCCTCGTTGACGCCGTTGCGGGTCAGCTCCACGGTCTGCCTGACGTGGATCGGCGGCATCGAGCCGCGGGTGTCTTCCGCGTCGCCGGTGCCTTCCGCGGTCGCGCTGCAGCCGCACAGCAGCACCAGCGCCGCGGGCAGCGACGCACGGCGGAAACGTGTCGCGGCACGGCTCATATTCCGCCCACTCCCGCGACCAGCACCTTGATGCTGTTGGGCGTATCCACCAGGCGCGCCTGCCAGTACGGGCTGAACAGGTTGCCGGATTCCACCTTGTTGTCGCCGCGGCGGAACAGCGCATAGTTCGGCGGCCGGTTGAAATAGACCTGCGCCGAGGACAGCGCCGACAGCTTGTTGTTCTGCGCCTTGTCTTCGGTCGCCATCGACGAGCCGGCCGGTCCGCCGATGCCGTCGATCGCGGAGCTGGTGCGCGCATTGCGCATGTCGGTCTCGGCATAGACGGTGAACACCGGCCCGGCGTTGTCGTCGAAGATCTCGCTGCCGCTGCTGGCGTACGGCCGCATCGCCTTGTTCTTCTTGACGTCGTGGTAGTCGCGCAGGCCGTTGTAGCCGGTGAAGAACGCCTTCTTGTGCTGGCCGCCGTCCATCGCCACGTTGGCGTCGCCGTCGACCAGGCGCGTCACGAAGCCGTTCTTGCGCAGGCTGTCGCCATAGGGACGGTAGCGGCGCCGGTCCCAGTCCGAATACCAGCCCTGACCGTTGCCGAAGCCGCGCAGGAAGCGCTGGTTCTTGTACCGGTCCACTGCCTGCGCGCCGCCCCAGCCGAGCGGGATGTCGATGTCCGGCAGCGGCCACGGCAGGTTGATGTCCAGCGCCATCGTATCCAGCGCCGCCCAGCGGTTGTAGTCGACCATGTCGGTGCCGCCGGTGCTCTCGAAGCGGATCAGCCCGAGCCCGAAGCGGTCGCCGCGATCCTTGCCGAAGCCGTCGCGCGACTGCATCACCACGTTGCGGAAGCGGTCCGCGCCGGCGCGCTGCGCCGCGCTGCCGCCACCGGTGGTGCGCGGGATGCGGTGGGTATCGAGAAACTTGTTTTCCGAGGTCAGCAACTGCTCGCCGAGCACGCCCAGCCCGACAGCGCCTATCCTGGCGTTCTTCGAGTTTCGTTCCACGACCTCCTTCGCGACCAGCATCCCGTCCACGCGCGACACCCCTTCGATCACGGCAGTGGCCGCGGTCGCGAAGATGCCGTTGAGTTCGTCGAGGGCGGTCACCATGGCTTGCGCGACCGGGTTGTATGCCTTGCGTGCGGCTTTCAATATCTTTTCCGCCGCCTTGAATGCGACACCGATGGCCTTGAAGATCGGCCCGACATAGGGAATGGCCGACAGCACATCCATCGTGGTGCGAATGATGATCGTGGTCCCGTGCAACTGGTTCATCCACGAATACAGGCTGATCGCCTGCGCGATCGCCACTTCGTTGGCGACGCGGCCGCGATTCATGTATGCGGCGAAATTGAGCGCGCGCGCTTGTTGCACCGCGACGCTATAGGCGGCGGCATCGGCGGCGTTGGTGAGTTCGACTTTCTTGTTGACCGCCTGGCCGCTGTCGAACAGCACGATCGCGCCGACGCACAGCACCAGGATCAGCACCAGGCCAAGCACCATGGCTTGCCCGGCCATGCCGCGCTTGCCGTCGAAACGGGGCGGCACGCGCGATTTCGCGATTGCGAACGCTGCACGCATCTGCAATTCCTTTGCCGAATGCACTCCCTACAGCGTCGTCATCGGCACGTCGGAAGTTAATTGGAACGTACCCGGGCAGCGTCTGCCGCCCGGGCACCCATGACCTTTACGCCAACAAGTGCGATTACTTGTTGTTGTACGCGTCCATACCCTTGGTCTTGTCGGCCTCGGTCTGGGCGCTGTTGGACTGGTTCTTGGCCCGGTTGATCGACTGCGTGGCGCTCTGTCCCGACAGTTCCTTGGACATGCCCGCGACCTGGCTGCGCACGGTGCCGCCGAAGAAGGTGACGGCGGCGATGGCCGCGATCGCGATCAGGGCGGTGATGATGATGTATTCGGTCATGCCCTGGCCGAGCTGCTTGCGGCCGAAACGGATATGCCTGCGCTGGTTCTTCATTTGATTCCTCTCCTTGGCTCTGGCGCCCACTGCACCGGCAGCACACTTACGTCCGCGCGGTTGCGTGTAGGCGTGTGGGTTGCATAAGTGAAAACACTCACAGATATGAAACTGATCCTTGGCCCACGCTTGACATGCATTGGCAAATGTATCGCGGACGTAGCCACTTTATCGTCAAGATATTGCCGTTACAAGAAAGCTTGCGTTAAGGTTTTGGCGGGAAAAGGAATGCATATCCCATAATTGAGTCAAACTTCAGGCGCAGCGTTTCATTAAACGGTTCACTCTATTCTGAATTCGGGAGTATTCGTTCGATACGTGTTTGGCGCGAGCGACGCGCGTCAAATCGCTGACGAATCGGGTGATGCACTTGGCGGGTACGGGGTTCGCGCGCCCTCGACGAGGATCGGGCGATGCCGATCAGATGGGCGAGGCCTCCGATCACGCGATCGCGCCAGAGGGTCCTGGGCGTGGGCGGTGCGGGTCATCGCGCGCGTTGGTGAAAGGCGGCCCTGTAGGCGCGCCTGGCGGCAGGCGGCAATGGAGCGAAAGGTCCACTCCGATTGTTTTTGCCGGCCTGCCGGGAGCTGCGCGCACCGGGCGGCTGCAACTGCGGCGAATGCCATATGGATGCCTATTCAGGCCGCGTCTTCCTTGCACGGCCATTCCGGATTCCATCGGTCCCGGATTCCATCGGTGCACTCGAGCAAGCGGTGGATGCCCACCGCCCATGCCCGTCGCGTTACACGCGTACCAGTTCCACCCGGCGATTGCGCGCCTTGCCTTCTTCCGTGGTGTTCGGCGCGATCGGCTGCTCCTGGCCGAAACCGGCCGCGCGCAGGCGATCGGCGGCGATCCCGGCGCCGGTCAGGTAGGCCACGACCGCGCTGGCGCGGGACTCGGACAGCGATTTGTTG
The DNA here is from genome assembly GCF_041240605.1 of Xanthomonas sp. DAR 80977. Classification (NCBI taxonomy): domain Bacteria; kingdom Pseudomonadati; phylum Pseudomonadota; class Gammaproteobacteria; order Lysobacterales; family Lysobacteraceae; genus Xanthomonas; species Xanthomonas bundabergensis. The sequence continues at coordinate 380,798 of NZ_CP162487.1, forward strand.
TGCGCGGCGTCGCCGCTGTCGTCGGTATGGCCGTTGACGGCCAGGCGCAGCGCCGGGTCGGCCTCGAGCAACTGCAGCACCTGGTCCAGCTGCGGTTTGGAGTCGGGCAGGATCTGCGCCGCATCGGAGGCGAAATTGACCTGGATGGCGACCTTTCCCGCAGACGCCAGCTGCTGCTGCAGCGCATCGGCCGGCAGCACCTTGGCGGTGGCCTGGAACGGCTTGGTCTCGGCGATCAGCAGCCCACCGCCGCCGCCACCGCTGCACACATGGATCCAGATGTCCCGATCCGCGCGGTGGATGACATAGGTCTCGGCCGGCGCGTTGTAGATGTCGCCGATGCCGCCGACGTAGGTCACCGCCGCGTTGCTGTCGCCGATCGCCTTGCTCGCGTCCGCCGGCAGCTGGCCGCTGGCGATGCGCTGGCCGCCCAGCGATTCCACCATGCTCTGGATGTTGCGCGACAGTTCCAGCGGCGAATAGGGCTTGCCCTCGGCGGTGCCGATCGCGGCCGCGTAGATCTTGCCTTCCACCCACTCGACCCGGTCGCCGGTCCAGAACGGCGCGCGGTCGAAGTCGTTGCGGACCGGCGCGTCCTTGGTGACGTAGCCGTCGGGAAGGCCGAGATACGGGAAGCTTCCCAGCGGGGCGTCGGACACCGGCAAGCTGGCGGCGTCGAAGCGCTTGGCCGGTTCTGCCGCCGCCGGCGCGGGCGTCGCCGCTGCGCCCGATGCGGGCTGCGCCTCGGCATCGGCGTGCGCCGCCGGCTGCGGTTCGGAACGTTTGCAACCGCCAGCGGCGGCGATCAGGACCAGGCAGGCGCTGAGAACGGCGCGGCGCGCCGTGGGGATAATCGCGGTCATCGGAATTCTCTGGGGCAGGGTCGGGATGCGCTCAGCGCATGTCGCTCAGCAGTTTCTTGCACAGTTCGGCATCGGGCTTGTAGGTGCCGTCGGCATGCACCTTCTGCATGCTCTGCAGCCCTTGCTTGTAGCCTTTGTCGAAGTCGCCGGAGAAGTTAGGCGCCTGCGCATAGAGGCCCTGCATCGCTTTCTGCTGCTTGGCCTTGTAGGCGTCGACCTGCGCCTGCGTGGCGCCGCAGGCCTTGCCGTTGGCGGCATTGCCGCCGACGATCTTGCCGAAGTTGACGATGCCATCGTCCTGAGCGTGAACCCCGCCGCTGGTAACCGCCAGCAGTGCCGCCGCGATGACTGCCATGTATCGGTTCATTCCTTGCTCCTCGTACGGCCCGCGGCGAGCGGGCCGGTAAAACCCCTGTGGGCCGAGGATAGCAATGCCGTGCGCAAGCCCCAACCCCAGGGCGTGTCATCCATCCCCTAACGGATCGCGCCACGCTTGCGCGTGCGTGAGGCAAGCGCAGGCAAATGAACAACGTGTTCATGCGGGCGCGATGACGCGGTGCCGTGCACGCGCAAGAGCGGCCCTACGCGTGGGTTGGCGGCCGCCAGCCGGCGGGTGCGGCGCCCGTCAGGCGCTGTGCCACGCAGTGCCGGCTGCGACCTGACCGACCCAACGCGACCTGTTCGGGTATCGGTGACACGCGCTGACGCCAGCGCGCGTCAGGGCGGCATTCGACTAGCTGCGCAGGCCTACGCCGCGCCGCAGCAGCCACAGCGCCAGCGCCGACAGCACCGCGACGAAGCCCAGCATCAGCGCGTAGGCTACCCACACCGGCACGTCGCTGCTGCCGAGCAGGCCGTAGCGGAAGGCGTTGACCATGTAGAAGATCGGGTTGGCGTGAGTGGCGGCCTCGGCCCAGCCGGGCAGCAGCTTCACCGAATAGAACACGCCGCCCAGGTAGGTCAGCGGGGTCAGGATGAAGGTCGGCACGATCGCCACGTCGTCGAACTTCTTCGCGTACACGGCGTTGATGAAACCGGCCAGCGAGAAGATCGTGGCGCCGAGCAGGACCGTGGTCAGCGTCACCAGCGGGTGCGGGATGCGCACCGGGGTGAAGAACATGGCGATGATCAGCACCAGGATGCCGACCATCAGCCCGCGCAGCACCGCGCCGGCGACGTAGCCCCACAGGATCACCCAGTTCGGCATCGGGCTGACCAGCAGTTCCTCGACGTGGCGGCCGAACTTGGCGCCGAAGAACGAGGAGCTGATGTTGCCGTAGCTGTTCTGGATCACGCTCATCATCACCAGGCCGGGGACGATGAACTGCATGTAGCTGTAGCCGCCCATGTCGCCCACGCGCGAGCCGATCAGCCCGCCGAAGATCAGGAAGTACAGGGTCATGGTGATCGCCGGCGGCACCAGGGTCTGGCCCCAGATGCGCAGGATGCGCTTGACCTCGCGGCGCACCACGGTGCCCAGCGCGACCCAGTTGCGCTGGGCCGGCGTGGTCTCGGGGAGGAGGGAGTGCGGTTGGATTGGGCTGTTCATCGGCGTCCGGCGAAAGAGGGATCAGGTGGCGGCGGGGGGCTGCGGCGCATCCGTGTTCGCCGCGCCCGCGGCGCTGGCGACGGCTGCGGGCTGGCCGCTGCTGTGGTCGCCGGTGAGGCGCACGAACAGCTCCTCCAGGCGGTTGCTCTTGGTGCGCATCGAGCGCACGCGGATGCCGGCGTCGCCGAGCGCGGCGAACACCCGGTTGAGGTCCATCGCCCGCGGCATGTCCAGGTCCAGCGTATGCGCGTCCTGCGCCAGCAAGGTGGTGCCCTCGATCGCCGGCAACTGCGCCGGCAGCTCGCCATCGATGTCCAGCAGGAAGCCTTCCACGTCGAGCTTGGCCAGCAGTTCGCGCATCGGGCCCTGCTCGACGATGCGACCGCGGTCGATGATCGCCAGATTGCGGCACAGGCTCTCCGCTTCCTCCAGGTAGTGCGTGGTCAGGATGATGGTGGTGCCGGCGGCGTTGATCTCGCGCAGCACGCGCCACATGTCGCGGCGGATCTCGATGTCCACGCCGGCGGTGGGTTCGTCCAGGATCAGCAGGCGCGGCTGGGTCATCATCGCGCGGGCGATCATCAGCCGCCGCTTCATGCCGCCGGACAGGGTGCGGCTCATCACCTGCGCCTTCTCCCACAGGTGCGCGCGCTTGAGTTCCACTTCGGCCTGGCGCTCGGCCTGCGCGCGCGGCATGCCGTAGAAGCCGGCGTAGTTGACCAGGATGTCGAAGGGCTTCTCGAACAGGTTGAAGTTGATTTCCTGCGGGACCAGGCCGAGCAGGCGCATCGCCGCGCTGCGCTGGGCGGTCAGGTCGGTGCCGAACACCTCGACCTGGCCGGCGCTGAGGTTCACCAGCGAGCTGATGATGCCGATCAGGGTGGACTTGCCGGCGCCGTTGGGGCCGAGCAGGGCGAAGAAGTCGCCGGGCAGCACGTCCAGCGACACGCCGTGCAGCGCCTGCACGCCGTTGTCGTAGGTCTTGCGCAGGTCGCGCACGCGCAGCGCGGGCACCGGCGCGGAGGAGGAAAGCGGGGAGGCGGGATTCAAGGCGGACCTTTCGCGCCCTGTTGACGGCGCTGAAGAAATGCAGCCGCTATTATAGAAGACCTCGTGGGCTCGGCCCCGGCCATAGACTGTTGCATCCGCGTGCCTGCCCAATTCCCGTTGAAACTGGTCGACCGCCACATGCTGGCCCCGGCCGTCGGCCACTACCGCTTCGTCCGCGACGACGGCCAGCCGCTGCCGTTCGTGCCTGGCCAGTTCGTGCAGGTGCATTTCCACTACGCCGACGGCACCGCGACCAAGCGCAGCTACTCGCTGGCGACCCGCCACGACCCGGCACAGCCAGCCGATGCGACGGTCGAGATCGCGGTCAGCTTCGTCGCCGGCGGCGCGGCCACGGCGCTGTTCGAAGGCCTGGAGATCGGCGGGCAGGTCTCGGCCAGCGGCCCGTACGGCCGTTTCTGCCTCGGCCAGGGCGACAGCAACCGCCGCTACCTGCTGATCGCCACCGGTACCGGCGTCACCCCGTACCGCTCGATGCTGCCGCTGCTGGAGGCGGCGATGGCCGAGCGCGGCGTGGAAGTGGTGCTGCTGCTGGGCGCGCGCACGCCGGCCGAGCTGCTGTACGGCGACGAGTTCCGCGCCTTCGCCGACGCGCATCCGGGTTTCCGCTTCGTGCCGTGCTTCTCGCGCGAGTTGCCCGACGCGCCGCATGCGGACGTGCGCCACGGCTACGTGCAGCAGTTCCTGGCCGAGTTCGCGCCGCAGGCCGAGGGCGACGTCGCCTACCTGTGCGGCAACCCGAACATGGTCGACGCCTGCTTCGATGCGCTGAAGGACGCCGGCCTGCCGGTGCAGCACATCCGCCGCGAGAAGTACGTCAGCAGCAAGTAGCGCCTGTGCGCCGCGCGCCGATCGCGCGCCGATCGCGCGGCACGCGCGGTTGGCCGGGTTCGACGGCCTCGGCGCAGGCGGCCGCGATTGTCCCGGACGTGGGAGTGGGCGGCATCGCGTGCAGGCCGCGTCGATCGCCGATGTCGCTTTTTGCCCCCTGTAAAGGACGCTTGACAGTCGATGCATTCGCGCGCATCCTCCTGTAAAGCGTGCTTGACAGGGGGCAGTATGCGCAACGTGGTGGTGGGATTCGATCGGTACCGTCCTGGCTCGGACGGCGCTGCGGCCGGAGGCCGGCCGTGAGCCGCTGCAAGCGCAACGCGGTCGCGGTGCTGTTCCTGAGTGTGGTCCTGCTTGCGGCCATCCCCTGGCTGCCGTTCCACGGCGACGCTTATCTGCGCGGGCTGGTGATGGGTCTCGGCGTCGGCGGCCTGTGCCTGTCGCTGATGCTGTGGTGGTCGCCGGGCAGCCTGCGCGACAGCGCGCCGCCGGCGCTGGCGCGCCGCTACTACCGCGAGTTCGGACTGCCGATGCTGCTCTACGTCGGCGTGATGCTGTGCTGGAGGCGCCTGCTCGGCAGCGTGGAGGCGGACTGGGCGCGGGTACTGATCGCGCTGCTGCCGGCGCTGCTGGTGGCGCTGGTGATCCGTGCGGTGGCGCGCTTCGTGCGCGACTCGGACGAGATGCAGCGGCGCATCGAGCTGGAGTCCATCGCCATCGCCGCCGGGCTGGTCAGCGGCGGCTACATGACCGCCGGTTTCCTGCAGGCGGCGGGCATGATCGCGTTGCCGGCGTCGGCGGCGATGCTGTGGGTGTTTCCGCTTCTTTGCGCGACCTACGGCATCACCAAGGGCGTGAATGCGCGTCGCTACCAATGAACAGCCGCATCCGCGAACTGCGCGAGGCGCGCGGCTGGTCGCAGGGCGAACTGGGCGAGCGGCTGGGCGTGTCGCGGCAGACCATCAATGCGCTGGAAACCGGCAAGTACGATCCGAGCCTGCCGCTGGCGTTCCGCATCGCGCGGCTGTTCGCGCACAGCATCGAGCAGGTGTTCCTGTTCGACGATCCCGAGTAACCCCTCCGACCTGCCATCGGTCACCTACGACGCCATGCCCCGGCATGGCATCCTGCAAGCCATGAACTCAAGGATGCGAACCATGCGACACCCATGCAGACCGCTCGCCGTCGTGGCGGCGACCTTGCTGCTCGCCGCCTGCCAGGCCGGGCACGCGCCAGCGCCGCAGAACGAGGGCCGCAGCTACGGCACGCTGCGCTTCCACCCCTGCACGCTGACCAGCCCGGTCGCCGCCAACAACGTCGAGGCGCAGTGCACGCGCATGCCGGTGCCGGAGAACCCGGCAGCGCCCGGCGGACGCAAGATCGAACTCAACATCGCCTGGTTGCCGGTCACCGGGCAGGGCGGCAGCGATCCGGATCCGGTGTTCTTCCTCGCCGGCGGCCCCGGCCAGGCGGCGACCGAGGTGGCCAGCATCGTCGACTTCGCCCTGCGCGAAACCCGCAAGCGCCGCGACGTGTTCCTGATCGACCAGCGCGGCACCGGCCAGTCCAATCCGCTGACCTGCCTGGGCGCGGACGGCAAGGAAATGCAGCTGGCCGATCCGGCGCGCGCGCCCACCGCGGCCGAAATCGCCGACTACGCCAAGCGCTGCGCGCAGTCGCTGCAGGGCCGCGCCGATCCGCGCTACTACACCACCACCCAGGCCATCGCCGACCTGGACGCGGTGCGCGCCGCGCTGGGCGTGGACAAGCTCAACCTGATCGGCGGCTCCTACGGCACCCGCGTCGCCCAGCACTATGCGGCGCGCTATGCGGCGCATACGCGCAGCGTGGTGATCGACGGCGTGGCGCCCAACGACCTGGTGGTCGGCGGCGAATTCGCCACCACCTTCGAGGACGCGATCAAGCTGCAATCGGAGCAGTGCAAGGCCACGCCGGCCTGCGCCAAGCGCTTTCCCACCGACACCCGCGCGCAGTTGCGCACGGTGGTGGAGCGGCTGCGGCAGGCGCCGGTGGAGGTGGACTACCGCGATCCGGCCAGCGGCGAGAGCAAGCACGACCGGGTCACCGCCGACACCGTCACCAGTCTGGCGTTCTCGTTCTCGTATGCGCCGCAGACCGCATCGCTGCTGCCGCTGGTGCTGGACGAGGCCGCGCACGAACGCTATGCGCCGCTGATGTCGCTGGCGCGGATGATGGGCAAGCAGCTGGAGGGGCAGATGAACCGCGGCATGCAGTGGTCGGTGATCTGCGCCGAGGACGCCGACCGCTACCACCCGCCTGCCGCCGGCGGCGACACGCTGCTCGGCCCGGAGGTGGCGCAGATGTTCTTCGCGGCCTGCCCGGCGTGGCCGACCGGCACCCGCCCGGCCGATTTCACCGCGCCGTTCACCTCCACGCTGCCGGTGCTGCTGACCTCCGGCGAACTGGATCCGGTGACCCCGCCGCGCTATGCCGCGCGCGTGCTGCAGGGCCTGCCCAACGGCCGCCACCTGGTGGTGCGCGGCCAGGGCCACGGCACCATGACCCTGGGCTGCATGCCCAAGCTGCTGAGCCAGTTCTTCGAGAACGCCGATGCCAAGCAGCTCGATGCCACCTGCCTGGACGCGATGAGCGGCGTGCCGGCCTTCACTTCATTCAACGGATGGGAACCATGAGCCGCGCAGCGTTTCGCAGGGAGGACCGCGCATGATCGTCGCCGACAATCTGCACAAGGCGTTCAAGACCAAGGCCGGCACCGTGCAAGCGGTGCAGGGCGTCAGCTTCGAGGCGGCGGATGGCCAGATCACCGGCCTGCTCGGCCCCAACGGCGCCGGCAAGACCACCACCTTGCGCATGCTGTACACGCTGATGACGCCCGACCAGGGCCAGGTGCGCGTGGACGGCATCGACGTCGGCCAGGACCCGCTGGCGGTGCGCCGCGCGCTGGGCGTGCTGCCCGACGCGCGCGGCGTGTACAAGCGCCTGACCGCGCGCGAGAACATCGCCTACTTCGGCGAGCTGCACGGGCTGTCGGCGGCGCGCATCGCCGAGCGCACCCGGCTGCTGTCGGCGGCGCTGGACATGGACGACATCCTCGACCGCCAGACCGAGGGCTTCAGCCAGGGCCAGCGCACCAAGACCGCGATCGCGCGCGCGCTGGTCCACGATCCGCGCAACGTGATCCTCGACGAACCCACCAACGGCCTGGACGTGATGACCACGCGCGCGATGCGCGGCTTCCTGCGCGGGCTGCGCGCCGAAGGCCGCTGCGTGATCTTCTCCAGCCACATCATGCAGGAGGTGGCGGCGCTGTGCGACCGCATCGTCATCGTCGCCAAGGGCACGGTGGTGGCCGCCGGCACGGCCGACGAACTGCGCGCCCTCACCGGCGAAGACAATCTGGAAGACGCCTTCGTCAAGGCGATCGGCAGCGACGAGGGACTGCACGCATGAGCCTGTTACGCACCGTTTTCACCGTGATGCGCAAGGAATTGCGCGATCTCTCGCGCGACCGCCGCACCCTGGCGCTGGCCTTGCTGCTCGGCCCGCTGCTGTATCCGGCGCTGATCCTGGGCATGGGCGCGCTGGCCGAGAGCCGGGTCAGGACCCAGATCGACAAACCGCTGAACATCCCGGTGATCGGCCGCGAGCGCGCGCCCAACCTGGTGGCGTTCCTCGCCGCGCAAGGCCTGAACGCGGTCGCGCCGCCCAAGGACCTGACCGCGGCGATCCGCAGCCAGGAGGTGGACCTGGCGCTGAAGATCGACGAGGACTACGCCAACGCCTGGCGCGAAGGGCGGCCGGCGCTGGTGGAGATGATCAAGGACAGCACCCGCCGCGATGCCGACATTCCGACCACGCGGGTGCAGGCGGCGCTGAGCATGTACAGCCAGCAGGTCGGCGCGTTGCGGCTGCTGGCGCGCGGCGTCGATGCGCAGGTCTCGCGGCCGCTGGACATGGCCATCCAGGACCTGGCCACGCCCGAGGCCAAGCGCGGCGCGTTGCTGGCGATGCTGCTGCCGGTCTTGCTGTGCATCACCTCGTTCATCGGCGGCGCCTATCTGATCCTCGACGCCACCGCCGGCGAACGCGAGCGGCAATCGCTGGAGCCGTTGCTGGCCACGCCGGCCTCGCGCGGCGCCATCGTCAGCGGCAAGATCGCCGCCGCCTGCGTGGTCGGCCTGGCCTCGCTGCTGCTGACCCTGCTCGCGTTCAAGCTCAGCGCGCAGGTCGCCAGCGGCATCGGCCGCCAGCTCAACGTCGGTTTCGTGGCGATGCTGCAGATGCTGTTCGTGCTGCTGCCGATGCTGCTCATCGGCACCTCGCTGCTGACCGTGCTGGCCGCGTCGGCCAAGAGCATGAAGGAGGCGCAGAGCCACATGACCTGGCTGATGCTGCTGCCGATGCTGCCCGGCTACGCGCTGATGGTGTATCCGCTGAAGACCACGCTGTGGCAATTCGCGGTGCCGTTCCTGGCGCAGAACCAGATGCTGCTGAAGATCATCCGCCGCGAGCCGATCGACCTGCAGATCTGGGCGGTGTACCTGGTCGCCGGCTTCGGCCTGGCCGCGGTGCTGTGGCTGGCCGCGGTGCGACGCTACCGGCAGGAGCGCCTGGCGATCTCGGGGTGATGCAGGCGCGGGGCGCCGGCCGTCGCCGCTGATCGCGGCGACGGCCAGGCTCGCGCTCGCCGTTCCATTCCATGCGCCACGCACGTCCACGGAACTCCATGCACTCCGATCCGCATCCCCGCCAGGCCATCTCATCCGGCGCGACCGTCGCGTTCGGCGCACGCCGGGTCGAACTCGGCGAACGTCGCTTTCTGCACGCCGGGCGGCTGCGCTGGCTGAGGGCGGTCGCCTGGGTTTTCCCGCTGTTCCTGCTGGTCGTCGCCTCGTCCATGTGGGTGGCGGCGCGGGTCGGCGCCTGGTGGCCGGAAGCGTCCGGCCTGGCGCAGCTCGCGCCGTACCTGGCGTCGGTCGCGACCGCCTTGGCGATCTATGCGCTGGCCGTTCGCCTGTGCGAAGACCGCTGGCCTTCCGAGATCGCGATGCGGCCGTTGCTGCCGCACCTGGTGGTCGGCCTGCTGCTGGGTGCGGCGATGTTCGCCGCGGTCATGGGCATCATGGCCGCATGCGGCCTCTACGAGATCCGGTTCGCGGGTCCGGCGCCGGCCTGGGGCGCGGTCGGCAAGGCCTTGCAGGCGGGCGTGGTCGAGGAGCTGATGCTGCGCGCCATCCTGCTGCGTCTGCTGTGGAGAGCCTTCGGCCCGTGGGTGGCGTTCGCCGCGTCGGCCGCGCTGTTCGGTTTGGGCCACATCGGCAACCCGAACGCGACCGTGTTCGCCGCGGTCTGCATCGCGTTGGAGGCCGGCATCATGCTTGCCGCCTTCTATGTCCTCACCGGGCGCCTCTGGATGTCGATCGGCGTGCATGTCGCCTGGAACTTCACCCAGGGCTATCTGTTCGGCGCGGCCGTCTCCGGCACCGCGATGGGCCCCGCGATCGCGCACAGCACCGCACGCGCCGGCGCCCCGGAATGGCTGACCGGTGGCGCGTTCGGTCCGGAAGCCTCGTTGCCCGGGTTGGTGGTGTGCATGGTGGTCGGCCTGGCGGCGACGTGGCGCGCCTGGCGCGCGGGCCGTTTCTCCGGCGAGCGCTGACCAAGCCAGCGCCGTTGCGGGCGCGCCGCCGACGCCGCGCCGCCGCAAGTGCGGCGACAAGCGCGCGGATCGTTCCGGGCGCTCGCCGTCGATGGCGCGCGGCTCAGCCGCCGGGATTGAACGCCAGCGTGCGCCGCGTGGTCACCGGTGCGCTGACCGGCTCGAAGCGCCAGCGCTTGGTCGCGTTCAACGCTTCGCGGTCGAACACCCGCGCCGGAGTGGCGCGCAGCACGCGCGCATTGGTGACCGAGCCGTCGGTGCCGACGGTGATCTCCACCAGCACTTCGCCGGCGGTGCCCGAGCGCAGCGCTTCGGGCGGGTAGCGCGGCGCCGGCGTGCTGATCGCGCGCAGCGTCTGCGTGCCGGCGGTGGCCGTTGCCGCGGGCGCCGCGGTCGGCGGGGGCGTGGCGGCAGGCTGCGCGGCCGGAGCCGCTGCCGGCGCGCTGCGCGCGGCGGCGGCCTGGCGCTCGGCTTCCTGGCGTGCGCTCTCGCGGCGCGCGGCTTCCTGCTGTGCGGCGATCTGCTGCGCGGCCTGCGCCTCGCTGGCCTGCTGCTGCGCCTGCTTCTGCTGCTCGGCCAACAGCTTGGCCTTCTGCTCGGCCTCCTTCTTGACCTTGTCGGTCTCTTCCTGGCTGCGCTGCGCCACGGACTGGATGCCGTTGCTCACGCCCAGCTTCAGCCGCGGCAATGCCGGCGCCTGGCTGTCGATCTTCTCGATCAGCGCGACCAAGCGCTGCGCTTCCGGGAAGTCCTCGCGGTTGATGCTCTGCTCGGCGGCGATCAGCGTGTACGGCATCAGGTCGGTCAGCGCGCTCTTCACCCCGGCGTCGTCGGGCTGCTTGTCGCGCAGCGCCAGGTAGTACTCGACCGCGTTGTTGCCGGCCGGGGCGTACATGCGGTTCTCGCGCAGCGCCTGGCTGGCCGATTCGTGCAACTGCTCGGTGCCCATCGACTGCACCTTGGCCGAGACCGCCGGCGCGGCCGGCGCGCTCGCCGCCGGTGCCGCTGCCGGCGCGGCGGCCGGGGTGGCGTCCTCCTGCTTGGAACAGGCCGCCAGCGCGGCGAGCAGCAGCACCGGCGCCACGCGGCGCGCCTTGGCGAATGTCGTTACCTGCAACATGCTTCCCCCTAGTCCCCGGTGATTGCGATGAAATACGCAGCGGTGGTGCCTCCGCGCGGCAGGCCCGGCTCCCCCCGGCCCTGCCCGTGCACCCACCCTCCAATCTAGCATCCACGCCCGCCGCATGCTTGACGGCGCGGCGCCAGCGGCCGCAAAAACGTGACGTCAGTGCGCCGGTTTCGCCGGCGCGGCCATCAGCCGGTCGGTCCAGGCGATGCCGATCGCCGACAGGATGAAGATGCCGTGGATGATGGTCTGCCACAGCACGCCGGTGGCGGTCAGCGTCGCGCAGGTCTTCAGGCCCACGGTGGCGGTGGCGGCGCTGGCCAGCTGCTCCGGCGAACACATCGGCATGCCCTCGAGCGCGCCGACCGCGATGAAGGTCTTGAGCAGGTGGATCGAGGAGATGCCGATGATCGACAGCGCCAGCTTCACCTTCAGCACGCTGGCGTTGACGTGGCTCAGCCACTCCGGCTGGTCCGGATGGCCTTCCAGGCCCAGCCGCGACACGAAGGTCTCGTAGCCGCCGACGATGACCATCACCAGCAGGTTGGAGATCATCACCACGTCGATCAGGCCGAGCACGATCAGCATGATCTGCTGCTCGCCCAGGCTCGGCGCCTCGTGGATCAGGTGCCACAGTTCCTTGCCGAACAGGAACACGTAGACGCCCTGGGCGACGATCAGTCCCAGGTACAGCGGCAGCTGCAGCCAGCGCGAGGCGAAGATCAGGCTGGACAGCGGATTCAGGCGGGGCTGCGGCGGGCGCGGAGGGCTCATGGCGTGTCGGAATGCTGCGTTGCAGGAAGGGCGCAGGGTACCGGCCCGCCGGGATGCTGCCAAGCGCGGGGCGCGGCTACACTGGGCGCCCCCGTTCCCGGACCGCCGCCATGATCGATCTGTACTACTGGCCCACGCCCAACGGCCACAAGGTCACCCTGCTGCTCGAGGAAGCCGGGCTGGACTACGCCATCAAGCCGGTCAACATCGGCGCCGGCGCGCAGTTCGCGCCGGAGTTCCTGGCGATCTCGCCGAACAACAAGATGCCGGCGATCGTGGACCATGCGCCGGCGGACGGCGGCGCGCCGCAGAGCGTGTTCGAGTCCGGCGCGATCCTGCTGTACCTGGCCGAGAAGACCGGGCGCTTCCTGCCGGCCGACCCGCGCGGGCGCATCGTCGCGCTGGAGTGGCTGTTCTGGCAGATGGCCGGGCTCGGCCCGATGAGCGGGCAGATGGGCCATTTCAACGTCTATGCGCCGGAGAAGATCGGCTACGCGATCGACCGCTACAACGCCGAGGTGCGGCGCCTGCACGGCGTGCTCGACAAGCGCCTGGCGCACAGCGAGTACCTGGCCGGCGCCGAGTACGGCATCGCCGACATGGCCAGCTATCCGTGGATCGAGGTGTACAACGGGCTCACCCCCGACTACGCCGCGTTCCCGCACCTCAAGCGCTGGCACGACGCGATCGGCGCGCGCCCGGCCACGCAGCGCGCCTACGCGCTGAAACAGCAGGTCAACCCGGACGCCGGCAAGCCGCTCAGCGACGCCGAACGCAAGCACCTGTTCGGCCAGCGCTGAGCCGGCCGGCGCCACGCTTCCCAACCCCCGGGCGCACGCGCATCATCGCTGCGCCCGGCGCTCCGCCAGGAACCTTCATGCGCTCTCTGTTCGCCGCTCTCGCCCTCATGCTCGCCACCCCCATCGTTCCCGCGCACGCCGAGAAACTGACCCTGGAGGCCATCACCGGCAGCAAGCCGCTGTCCGGGCCGACCCTGATGAAGCCGCAGGTCGCGCCCGACGGCTCGCGGGTGACCTTCCTGCGCGGCAAGGACAGCGACCGCAACCAGCTGGACCTGTGGGAATACGACATCGCCAGCGGCCAGACCCGGCTGCTGGTGGACTCGAAGGTGGTGCTGCCCGGCACCGAGACGCTGAGCGACGAGGAAAAGGCGCGGCGCGAGCGCCAGCGCATTTCCGCCTATGCCGGCATCGTCGACTACCAATGGGCGCCGGATGCGCATGCGCTGCTGTTCCCCCTCGGCGGCGAGCTGTACCTGTACGACCTGGGCAAGACCGGCAGCGCCGCGGTGCGCAAGCTGACCCATGGCGAGGGCTTCGCCACCGATCCGAAGATCTCGCCGAAGGGCGGCTACGTCAGCTTCGTGCGCGCGCGCAACCTGTGGGTGATCGACCTGGCCAGCGGCCAGCAGCACCAGTTGACCCGCGACGGCAGCGACACCATCGGCAACGGCGTGGCCGAGTTCGTCGCCGACGAGGAGATGGACCGCCACACCGGCTACTGGTGGGCGCCGGACGATTCGGCGATCGCCTTCGCGCGCATCGACGAATCCGCCGTGCCGGTGCAGAAGCGCCCGGAGGTGTATGCCGACCACACCGAGGTGATCGAGCAGCGCTATCCGCAGGCCGGGCAGCCCAACGTCAGGATCCAGCTGGGCACGATCGCGCCGCGCGCCGACGCGCAGCCGCAGTGGATCGACCTGGGCAAGAATCCGGATATCTACCTGGCGCGGGTGGACTGGCGCGATCCGCAGCGGCTGACCTTCCAGCGCCAGTCGCGCGACCAGAAGCGGCTCGAGCTGATCGAGGCGACCCTGGCCAACGGCAAGCAGCGCGTGCTGGTCACCGAGACCAGCAAGACCTGGGTGCCGCTCAACCACGACCTGCATTTCCTCAAGGACGGGCGTTTCGTCTGGGGCTCGGAGCGCAGCGGCTACGAGCACCTGTACCTGGCGTCGGAAGACGGCCGCAAATTGCTTCCGCTGACCCACGGCGACTGGATCGTGGACGAACTGCTGGCGGTGGACGAGGGCGCCGGCAAGGTCTACTTCGCCGCGACCAAGGCGTCGCCGACCCAGACCCAGATCTACGCGGTGCCGCTTGCCGGCGGCGCGATCGAGCAGCTGTCCAAGCCCAACGGCACGCATGCGGCCAGCTTCGCCAAGAACGCCAGCGTCTACGTCGACAGCTGGTCCAACACCACCACGCCGCCGCAGATCGAGCTGTTCCGCGCCAGTGGCGAAAAGATCGCCACGCTGCTGGTCAACGACCTGGCCGACCCGCAGCATCCCTATGCGAAGTACCGCGATGCGCAGCGTCCGCTCGAGTTCGGCAGCCTGACCGCGGCCGACGGCAAGACGCCGCTGCACTACCGGCTGACCAAGCCCGCCGGCTTCGACCCAAGCAAGCGCTATCCGGTGGTGGTCTACGTCTACGGCGGCCCGGCCGCGCAGACCGTGCTCGACGGCTGGCCGGCACGCGGCGACGCGCTGTTCGACCAGTACCTGGCGCAGCACGGCTACGTGGTGTTCTCGGTCGACAACCGCGGCACCCCGCGCCGCGGCCGCGACTTCGGCGGCGCGCTGTACCAGCGCCAGGGCACGGTGGAAGTGGACGACCAGCTGCGCGGCGTCGCCTGGCTGAAGGCGCAACCGTGGGTGGATGCCGCGCGCATCGGCGTGTACGGCTGGTCCAACGGCGGCTACATGACCCTGATGCTGCTGGCCAAGCACAGCGAGGCCTATGCCTGCGGCGTGGCCGGCGCGCCGGTGACCGATTGGGCGCTGTACGACAGCCACTACACCGAGCGCTACATGAACCTGCCCGCGGCCAATCCCGACGGCTACCGCGACGGCCGCGTGGCCGCGCATCTGGACGGCCTGAACTCGCCGCTGCTGCTGATCCACGGCATGGCCGACGACAACGTGCTGTTCACCAACTCCACCTCGCTGATGAGCGAGCTGCAGAAGCGCGGCAAGCTGTTCGAGCTGATGACCTATCCTGGCGCCAAGCACGGCCTGTCCGGCAGCAACGCGCTGCACCGCTACCGCACCACCGAAGCGTTCCTGGCGCGCTGCCTGAAGCCTTGATCGCCACGCGCACCCCCACTCGCCGAAAAGGAGTTCCGCATGTCCACCCCGCCACCGCTGCCCGGGTCGCCCTTGCCTGACACTGCCGCCGCGCCGCCGGCAGCGGTGCGGAAGGGCTGGTGGGCGCGCCACTGGAAATGGGCGGTGCCGCTGCTGGCGTTGCTGCTCGGCGCGCTGCTGCTGTCCTCGATCGCGGTGTTCGTGATGGGCATCGCGCGCGTCACCAAGTCGTCCGAGCCGTACCGCGTCGGGGTGACCGCCGCACAGCAGGACCAACGGGTGATCGACGCGCTGGGCGCGCCGATCAAGGACGGGATCGTGCCCAGCGGCAGCATTTCCACCAGCAACGGCAGCGGCAGCGCCAACCTCAGCGTGTCGCTGCATGGCGCGCGCGGCAACGGCACCTTGTACATCGAGGCCGAGCGCCATGCCGGCGAATGGCATTACACGACGCTGCAGGTGCTGCCCGATGCCGGCGAGGCGATCCCGCTGCTCGACAGCGACGAGTCCGGGCTGGACGACGCCGGCGAAACCGATGCCGAGTCCGATCCCGACGTGGATGCCGCCAACGAAGCGCAGACCGGGGCGGATCCGGCCGAGCCGGTCGAGGCCGGCAGCGCGCACTAGGCGCACGCGGGTGGTTGGCGGTGCAGGCGACGGCAGACCCCAGGCCGGCCGACCGTAGCGCCAGGTAGACATGTTGCGCGCGCACGGAATGGTTGCGGCGCCGCGTGCTGTCGCAGCCGTGCACGCCGCAGGCGGCGCGGGTGTGCGGTTCGCGGCCGCGCGGCGGCCGTCGCGCGCGGCCGGTCGCTGCACCTGGCGCTTGC
The DNA here is from genome assembly GCF_041240605.1 of Xanthomonas sp. DAR 80977. Classification (NCBI taxonomy): domain Bacteria; kingdom Pseudomonadati; phylum Pseudomonadota; class Gammaproteobacteria; order Lysobacterales; family Lysobacteraceae; genus Xanthomonas; species Xanthomonas bundabergensis. Next base: position 396,610 of record NZ_CP162487.1, read on the forward strand.
ATCTGGCGGGCGTGGCGGCGTCCGCCCATGCGCGGCCATGACCTACGGCAGGTTGCCGGCACTGCGCGCGCCGCGTACGGTCGCCGCATCGTCCCGCTGGAGATCCACCGATGAAGCCACTCGTCCTCGCCATCGCGCTGGCCCTGGCCGCACCGCTGCCCTTGCTGGCGCAGACCGCTCCGGCGAAGGCTACGGCCCAGGCCGCCAGCCCGGCATGGGTGACGCGCAGCAACGAATTCGCGCAGATCCTGTTGCAGGCGCAGGCGCCGTTCCAGCCCGAGGAAGTCAGCTTCTTCGGCGTGCCCGGTTACGACGACAAGGTCACCGACCTGGGTCCCGACAACGGCCGCCGCTATCGCGACGCGATCGCCGCCGCCAGGCGCGCGCTGCAGGAGAAGCTGCAGGTCGAGCGCGACCCCGACGTGCGCCAGGACCTGGCGATCATGGTCCACGCCGCCGACCAGGCGATCGAAGGCAGCGCGCTGAACGAGCGGCTGATGCTGCCATGGCGCGATGCGCCGCAGATGGTGTTCGGCGGGATCAACAACCTGCTGTCCGAACAGGTGCCGGCGGCACGCAGGAGCAAGGCGCTGGACCGATTGCAGCGCTACGTCGGCCTGGCGCCCGGCAGCACCTCCAGCTTGCTGCTGGCGCGCCAGCGCTACGAGGAAAAACTCGCCGACGGCGCGCTGCTGCCGCCGACCCGGCGCGAGGTCGAGCAGGCCCTGAGCAACGTGGACACCTATGCCAAGGGCATTCGCGAACTGTTCGCGACCTACAAGGTCGACGGCGCCGAACCGGCGCTGGCGGCGATGGACAAACAGTTCAAGGATTACGCCGCATGGACGCGCAAGGTGGTGCTGCCGAAGGCGCGCGAGGACGCGCGCCTGCCGCCGGAGCTGTACGCCTTCCAGCTCAAGCAGGTCGGCATCGACATCGCGCCGCAGCTGCTGATGCAGCGCGCGCAGCTGGAATTCATGGAGACCCGCGCGGCGATGCAGCAGCTGGCGCCGCTGGTGGCCAAGGCCAAGGGCCTGAAGGTCGACGATCCCGGCGACTACCGCGCGGTGATCCGCGCGCTCAAGCGCGACACCATCGCCAACGACAAGCTGGAGACCCACTACCGCGGCGTCATCGAACAGATCGACCCGATCATCCGCCAGCAGCGCATCGTCGACGTGCCGCAGCGGCCGATGCAGATGCGGCTGGGCTCGGCGGCCGAGAGCGCGGCGCAGCCGGCGCCGCATTTCCGTCCGGCGCCGCTGGTCGGCAACACCGGCGAGCAGGGCACCTTCGTGCTGCCGCTGGGCAATCCCGACGCCGCCGGCAAGGGCGAGCACTACGACGACTTCAACTTCGGCTCGGCGGCATGGACATTGAGCGCGCACGAGGGCCGGCCCGGCCACGAGCTGCAGTTCACCGCGATGGTCGAGCGCGGCGTGTCGCTGGCGCGCAGCATGTTCGCGTTCAACTCGGTCAACGTCGAGGGCTGGGCGCTGTACGCCGAGGCCGAACTGGTGCCGTACGAGCCGCTGGACGGGCAGCTGATCGCGCTGCAGTTCCGCCTGCTGCGCGCCGCGCGCGCCATGCTCGACCCGATGCTCAACCTGGGCCTGACCGACCGCGAGCGCGCGCGGCTGGTGCTGGAGAACGACGTCGGCCTGTCGCCGGCGATGGCGCGGCAGGAACTGGACCGCTACATGATGCGTGCGCCCGGCCAGGCCGGCAGCTACTTCTACGGCTACAGCCGGATCATGGAACTGCGCATGCGCACCGAACTGGCGCTGGGCGCGAAGTTCGACCGGCTGAAGTTCAACAACTTCCTGCTCGACCAGGGCCTGCTGCCGCCGGACCAGCTGGCCACCGCGGTGGACGAGGTGTTCGTGCCCGCGCAGCGCAAGTGAACCGGCCTGCCGCTGCGCCGCCGGCGCAGCGGCAGCCTGGCAGGCGGCTCGGTGCGCGTCCGGCACGATTTCCGGCGGCGCCCGTCTTCCCGCTCCGCTCGCCCTCCTTGCTGGCGGCCGGGCGGATGGACCTCAACTGCTCCAGCGTGACGATCGCCGCCGGCGCGCAGGCTCCGCAGCCGGGTCAATGATCGTAGGGAACGCTCTCGGGGCGGCGCCCGTCCGTGTTCTTCCAGTTGCCTTCTTTGCGGGCGACGGGGCACACGCTCATGTACTGCCCGACGGCGGTCACTGCCGTCTGCGTCCATGGGAGGAAGCAGACATAGCCGAAACAGCATGTGCCGGTGGTCGGGTAGGGACAGTATCCCGGTGCGGCGATCCAGGTCCCGCTGATCGGACTGATCGGAATCCAGTTCTTGTCCTGGTCCTTGCATCCCTGCGTGCAGAACACGAAGGGATCATCGTCGCGGCAGGCCAGGGGAACGTAGAAACCCGCTGCTTCGGCCGTCACCTGCAGCCCGAAGAATGCGACCAATATCCATATCCAGCGCTTCATAACGAGTCCTTCTGTCAAAGACGGTCCATCCCGGGTGCTCAGACTATCGAGGTGTCATGACCCTTGCGGGTCCGGACGCGAGGCCGGACGCGGCCACTGAATATACCCGAGGGTCGGGGAATACTATAACCCGGCCAATAGCTTACCAAGGGTTCCGGGCGACGGTCGCCTGTGCCAGGGCCGCTGCGCCAGCCCAGGGGGCGGTACGGCCGGGTGCCGGAGCCGGACCGGCGTTGGCCGGCCGCAGAGCCGTCCCTGGCCGATTGTCGGAGGAGCCCGGCGCTCCGACAGCGGAAGCGGCCAGGTGCACTGCCCCCGAAAGACTCAGCGTTCCTGCGGCGGCACCGGCTGCTGGGGCTGCGGCGCTGCCGGCGCCTGCGCCCCCGGCGGGACCCAGATCGCCATGCCGGCGGCGCGTTTCTGCGTGGTCGGGATGCCGATGCCCAGGCCGCCGCCGACGTGGCCGCCGTAGCTGCCGGCGCCGACCGAGACGCCGCCGCCCGAGCGCTGCGAGGCCACGCCCATCAGCACCACGCCGTTGGCGCCGAGCTTGGCCGCCTCGCGCTTGAGCCGCGCCATCGCCGCATCGGTCTGGCCCTGGGTGCCGAAGCCGGCGGCGCTGGACGACTCGAGCTGGGCGATGTCGACCGCGCCCAGCGGCGGGGTCGAATAGATCTGGACCAGGGCCGGGTCGATCGGCGGACGCGGCGCGCCGACCATGACCTTGGAGGAACTGGCGCAGCCGGCCAGCGCGAACAGCAGCGCCAGCGGCAACAGCGGTCGGACGTTCATGGCATTACCCCCCGCGGATCGGATACGAGGCGATGATAGGCGCGATCGGTGAACCGCGACGCACCCGCCATCGCCGCGCCACCGTGGCACGCCCGTCGTGAGCCCCGTGCCAAGAGTTGGCTTGCGCCGGCAGGGCCGCGCGCTATGGTGCGCACTGGCATTGAGCGAAGGGCGGCGGCATGGGCTTGATCAGTCTGTTGTGGGGCATCGTGGCGTTGCTGTGGATGATCCTGGCCTTCATCCCGCTGCTGGGCTGGGGCAACTGGTTCGTGATCCCGTTTGCCGCGGTCGGCGCGATCATCGCCGCGATCGGCCTGCTGTTCACCTCGGCGCCCAATCGCGGCCGCGCCAAGACCGGGCTGATCCTCAACGGCCTGGTGATCGTGGTCGGGGTGATCCGGCTGAGCCTGGGTGGCGGCCTGATCTGAGCGCTGGCCCGCGCGTGGCCGCCGGGCACGGCGGCATGCTGTGTTGCAGCGGCCGGCGTCCGATTGCGGCCGGCAGGCGTAACATTCCGCGCTGACGGCCGCCGCGTGGCGGCCGCTCCCGTTCGCGCCGGTGCGTGCGGCGCGGTCCGGGGCGCCCGGCTGCCGCTGCCGTCCCGTGCGACGCCCGATCCGTCCCAGCAGGAGCCTGCACGTGGCCCATCCCCATTACCGCCCCCGGCGCATGCGCCGCGACGACTTCTCGCGCCGGCTGATGCGCGAGCACACCCTGACCGCCGACGACCTGATCTGGCCGGTGTTCGTGCACGAGCTGCCCGGGCGCGCGCCGATCGCCTCGATGCCCGGGGTGGCGCGGCTGTCGATCGACGAATTGCTGAAGGAGGCCGAGACCGCGCTGGAACTGGGCATCCCGGTGATCGACCTGTTCCCGGTGATCGACCCGTCCGGCAAGAGCCTGGACGCGGCCGAAGCCTGGAACGAGGACGGCCTGGCGCAGCGCGCGGTGCGCGCGCTGAAGGCGCGCTTCCCCGAACTGGGGGTGATGACCGACGTGGCGCTGGATCCGTACACCACCCATGGCCAGGACGGCATCATCGACGCGCACGGCTACGTGCTCAACGACATCACCGTCGAGGCGCTGGTCAAGCAGTCGCTGTCGCATGCGCAGGCCGGCGTGGACATCGTCTCGCCCTCGGACATGATGGACGGGCGCATCGGCGCGATCCGCCGCGCGCTGGATGCCGACCAGCACCTGCACGTGCGCATCATGGCCTACTCGGCCAAGTACGCCTCGGCGTTCTACGGCCCGTTCCGCGACGCGGTCGGCAGCGCCGGCAACCTCGGCAAGGCCGACAAGAGCACCTACCAGATGGACCCGGCCAACGGCGACGAGGCCTTGCGCGAGATCGCGCTGGATCTGGAGGAAGGCGCCGACATGGTGATGGTCAAGCCCGGCATGCCGTACCTGGACGTGGTGCGGCGGGTGAAGGACGAATTCCGCGTGCCCACCTTCGCCTACCAGGTCAGCGGCGAGTACGCGATGCTCAAGGCCGCCTTCGCCAACGGCTGGCTGGACGAACGCAAGTGCGTGCTGGAATCGCTGATGGCGTTCAAGCGTGCCGGCGCCGACGGCGTGCTGACCTACTTCGCGCCGCAGGTGGCGCGCTGGCTGCGCGAGGCGCGCTGAGGCGGACACGTAGGGCCTGTCGGAGCATTTCGATCCGGACGATGCCGTCTTTTGCGGGAGCGACTTCAGTCGCGACGTCGGGCACTCTCGGTAGAGCCCGTCGCGACTGAAGTCGCTCCCAAAATGCGTGGCGAAGTGAGGGGAAAACCTGCCGCCGCTTGCGGGTGCCTGCGCGGATGGCTGTGCCAGCGGCAGCGAGGCGGCTGCCGGCGGGTCGGACGGTGCCGCGTGTCGTAGGAGCGGCTTCAGCCGCGACGGACGCTTTCCGACAGGATCTGTCGCGGCTGAAGCCGCTCCTACAAAGGCAGGAAGCGCGCAGAGCAAACGCGCGGGCGCGGCATCTACGCGGACGGCTGCGCCAGCGGCATCGAGGCGGCTGCCGGCAGGCAGCCCAGACCGATCAGCGTCGCCTCCACCGCGTCGTCCAGCGGCGTGTGCGGCTCTTCGCCGAGCGTGCGCAGCAGGCGCGCGTTGCGCATGCGCAGCGGATGCCGCCACAGCGGGCGCATCTCGCGCAGTTCGCGCGCCAGCGGCAGGAACGCAACGGCCAGGGTCAGCAGCCACCACGGGAAGCGGCGGGTCTTCGGCGGCGCCATGCCGTGGCGTTGCAGCACGCGGGCGATCGCCGCGGCCATCTGCGTGCCGTCGGCATCCCAGTGTCCGTCCATGTGCAGGCGCGCGAAGGCCGGAAGCGCCACGCGCTGCTGCAGCAGCCGCAGCATGGTCCGCGCCACGTCCGGAACGTACGCCCACTGGTGGCCGACGCCGGGATCGCCCGGCAGCGTCACCGTGGCGATCGGGCGCCCCGCTGTCACCAGGCCTTGCGCGAACCAGCTGTTGCCCACGCGCGGGCCGAAGAAGTCGCCGGCGCGCACCACGATGACCCGCGCCCCGTGCGCGGTCGCGGCCTGCAGGCGCCGCTCCATCTCGACCCGGATCGCGCCCTTGCGCGTGGCCGGGGCCTGCGCCGCGTCTTCGTCCGGCGCCGGGTAGGCATCCAGGCCGTAGTTGTAGACCGTGCCCGGCAACACGACGGTCGCGCGTTCGGCGCAGGCCGCGGCGATGCTGTTGTCGAGCATCGGCAGCACCAGTTCCGACCAGCGCCGGTAACCGGGCGGATTCACCGCGTGCACGATCACCGCGCAGCCGCGCGCGGCCTGCAGCACGTCCTCGCGGCACATGGCGTCGCCGCGCTGCCAGGCGATGCCGTCGCGGGTTTCGTTGGCGCTGGCCAGGCCGCGCTGCAGTGCGCGCACCTGCCAGCCGGCGTCGCGCAGCTGGCGCGCCAGCTCGCCGCCGATGCCGCCAGTGGCGCCCAGGACCAGGGCGGTGGTGGAGGTCGTTGCCATGTGGATGCTCCGTTGCGGGGGAGGCGGCCAGTGTCGCCGCGGCCACGTTGCGAAGGAATTGGCGAACATCGACGATCGGCTATACATTTATGTATGGACAACGCCATCGGTTGGGAGCTGTACCGGTCCTTCCTCGCCGTGCTGGAGGAGGGCTCGCTGTCCGCGGCGGCGCGTGCGCTGGCGCTGACCCAGCCCACCGTCGGCCGGCATGTGGCGGCGCTGGAGCAGGCGCTGGCGGTGCCGCTGTTCGTGCGCTCGCAGAGCGGGCTGCTGCCGACCGACGCGGCGCTGGCGTTGCGCGGCCATGCCCAGGCCATGGGCAGCATCGCCGCCTCGCTGCAGCGCGCGGCCGGCCGCCATGGCCAGGCGGTGCAGGGCACGGTGCGGATCTCCGCCAGCGAGGTGATCGGCGCCGAAGTGCTGCCGCCGGTCCTGGCCGGGTTGCGCCGCGCGCATCCGCAGCTGCGGCTGGAGCTGGTGCTGAGCAATCGCGTGCAGGACCTGCTGCACCGCGAGGCCGACGTGGCGGTACGCATGACCCGGCCCGAGCAGGATCTGCTGGTCGCCCGCCGCATCGGCGAGATCGCGCTCGGCCTGTACGCCCATCCGGATTACCTGGCCCGGCACGGCACGCCGCAGCGTCTGGACGAGCTGACGCAGCATGCGCTGGTCGGTTTCGATGCGGACACGCCATTCCTGCGTGCCGCGCGCGCGGGGCTGCCGCTGTGGCGCCGCGAGGCGTTCGCGCTGCGTGCCGACAGCGACCTGGCGCAGTTGGCCCTGATCCGCGCCGGCTGCGGCATCGGCTTCTGCCAGACGGCGCTGGCGCGGCGCGCGCCGGGCCTGCTGCCGGTGCTGCCGCAGCAGGTGCGGGTGGGCCTGGACACCTGGATCACCATGCACCAGGACCTGCGCGGCAGCGCGGCCTGCAGCGCCGTGTTCGCGGCGCTGGCGGAGGCGATGACCGCGCACGTGGGCTGAGCCACGTGCGCGGCGATTCGCTGGTGATTCGATGGGCGAGCCGCCTGTCTGCGGAAATGCGGTCTGCGCGTGCGAATGCATCTGCAGACCGCTTTCGCAGTTCCACATGCCCCTACGGTCTCGACACAGCCTCAGCAGGCGACGCGGCTACGAATCCCAGATCCCGAATCCCGAATCCCGGCTTTCAAGGCATCGTCAACGCGATCGGCGTGGACTTCATCGCCGCGGAGATCGACGGGAACGGATCGATGCTGGCCATGGTGATCACGTCGTCGATCGACACCACGTCGCAGTTGATGCTGTCGTCGTTCACGCACAGGTACGCGGCCGCGCCCACGCCCGGCTCGTACACCGCCTTCCAGACGTAGTCCGCCACTTCCACCTTGTCGGTGCCGATGGTCGTTACGTTGTCGTCGAAGGCCGGGCCGGTCACCACGTAGATCTCGCCGCGCTGCTTGGCCAGCTGCCGCACCTGCTCCTCGATGCGCGCCCACTCGCCGGTGTTGAGCTTGTGGTCCTGCGGGACCACGTTGGCCATCGAGAACGTCTCCTTCTCCGAGCTCTCGGTGGAGGCGTCGCCGGCCGGGGTCATGTGGCCGCGGTCGAACCCGGTGTTGGTGTAGTCCGAGCTCTTGGAGCGGTCGGCGGCGGGAATGGCGGTTTCCTCGTGGAACGAGCCGACCCGGCCGATCGCCTCGGCGCCGGCGACCTGCTGGTCGGTCAGGTGTTCGGCCGAGTACAGCGGGCCCTTGGTCACGCCCGAGGCCAGGATCACGTACTCGGTGTGGCAGACCTCGGTGGTGCGCGCGCTCAGCGAGGCGTCCACGCTCGGCGGCTTGCCGCCCGCGTACAGCGTGGCGCAACTGGTGGCGGCCATCGCCGTTTGTGCCGCGAACAGACCGAGCAGAACCAGACAACCGCGCAGGGAGAAGGACATCGGGGGATACCTCGCTAGCCAGGGGAGTGAAGAAACTGGCGAGGGCGGATGTCGCTGCGGTGACGGTTGGATGTGGCGCGCATGGCAACTGCGGCGCTGGTCACGCTTGCCGGTAGACGCGGAAAGATCGGCGCAGTGCGGATCCGATAAGCATTCTCATTTACAATGCCCGGCCGCCTTCCGACCGTGTCCTGCCCGTGACCAAGACGCTGTTGTTCCAGCTGCACTGGCTGCTCGGCATCAGTGCCGGGCTGGTGCTGTCGGTGATGGGCCTGAGCGGGGCCACGCTGGCGTTCGAGGACGAGATCGTGCGCTGGGCCAACCCGCCGCTGGCCGAGGTGGCCGCGCGCCACGCCGCCGGCGAGTCGCCGCTGCCGCTGGCCGAACTGGCGCGGCGCCTGGACCTGGGCGGCGCGCACCGCAGCACCCGCCTGCTGATCGACCCCACCGGCACGCGTCCGTCCAACCTGCGCCTGGCCGGCCGCGACGCCGGCCGCCTCTACTTCGATCCCTACACCGGGCAGGCCGTGCCGGAGCCGCGGCTGACCGGGCTGTTCGAATTCGTCGAGGACCTGCATCGGCGCCTGGCCGCCGGCGAACGCGGCAAGGCCGTCACCGGCGCCTGCGCGATCGCGCTGATCTTCTTCTGCCTGTCCGGGCTTTACCTGCGCTGGCCGCGGCAGTGGTGGAGCTGGCGCGCGTGGTGGGCGGTGGAATGGAAGCGGCAGGGAAGGAGCTTCCTGTGGAGCTTGCATTCGGTGATCGGCACCTGGTGCCTGGCGATCTACCTGCTGATCGCGCTGACCGGGCTGTACTGGTCCTACGACTGGTACCGGCAAGGGCTGGTGGCGGTGCTCGGCGGCGAACGCGCCGACGAGGCCGGCGGCGGCCGCGGCGGCAAGCCGCCGGCGCTGGACTACGCGCGGCTGCAGGCCGCGCTCGACGCGGTGCCGGGCGTGCGCCGCGCCTACCTGGACCTGCGCCTGCCCGGCCGTGCCGGGCAGCCGCTGATCGCGCGTTACCTGGCGCCGGATCCGGTGCACAGCCGGGCGTTCGACGGCCTGGAGATCGATCCGCGCAGCGGCCGCATCCTGCGTCGCCTGGACTACCGGCAGCAGCCGCTGGGCCGGCAGTTGCTGAGCAGCGTGTTCGCCCTGCATACCGGCAGCTTCTTCGGCCTGGCCGGGCGCGTGGTGGTGATGCTGGCGAGCCTGTGCATGTCGCTGTTCTTCGTCACCGGCTGGCTGTTGTACCTGGACCGGCGGCGCAAGAAGCGCGCGCTGCACGATGCGCGGCGCGGCCTGGCGTCGCCCGCGCCGGCCGCCGCCGCCGAGCCGTGGCTGGTGGGCTTCGCCAGCCAGAGCGGCTTCGCCGAGCGCCTGGCCTGGCAGGCCGCCGGCCAATTGCAGGCGGCCGGGCTGCCGGTGCAGGTGCAGTCGCTGGCGCAGCTGGACGCCGCGCAGCTGCGCGGTGCGCGGCGTGCGCTGTTCGTGGTCAGCACCTTCGGCGACGGCGAGGCGCCGGACCCGGCCCGCGCCTTCGAAAAGAAGGTGCTGCGCCAGGCGCAGGCGCTGCCCGAGCTGGGCTATGCGCTGCTGGCGCTGGGCGATCGCCAGTACGCGCGCTTCTGCGGGTTCTCGCGGCGGCTGGAGCAGTGGCTGGCCGCGCAGGGCGCGCAGGCGCTGTTTCCGGCGGTGGAAGTGGACAATGCCGATCCGCAGGCGCTGGCGCAGTGGCAGCGGCAGTTGTCCGCGGTCACCGGCGTGACCGCCGCGGCGCCGGAACTGCAGGCGCCGCCGTCGCTGGAATGGCGCCTGGCCGGCCGCGCGCTGCTCAATCCCGGCAGCGCCGGTGCGCCGGTGTGGCGCATCGATCTGCTGCCGCCGGCGCAGGCGCACTGGCAGGCGGGCGACATCCTGGAGGTGCAGCCCCGCCACGCCGATGACGTCGTGCGCGCCTGGCTCGCCGCGCATGGGGTGGCCGCCGACACGCCGGTGCGCGCGGACGGCGTGGCGCTGCCGCTGCCGGCGGCGCTGGCCGATCGCGAACTGCCGGTGCCATCCGCGCACCCGCACGATCCGCAGGCCTGGCTGGACACGCTGCCGCAGCTGCCGCTGCGCGAATACTCGATCGCCTCGGTGCCGGCCGACGGCCTGCTGCAACTGGTGGTGCGGCTGACCCGGCGCAGCGACGGCAGCGCCGGCCTGGGCTCGGGCTGGCTGTGCCTGCATGCGCCGCCGGGCGCCGTGGTGCAGGCGCGGGTGCGCGCCAACCCCGGGTTCCGCCGCCATGGCGATGCGCCGCTGCTGTTGATCGGCAACGGCACCGGCATCGCCGGCCTGCGCAGCCTGCTGCGCGAAGCCGAGCACGCCGGCGTGCATGGCCACTGGCTGCTGTTCGGCGAGCGCAACGCGGCGCACGACGCGCTGTTCGGCGCGGAGCTGCAGGCATGGCGGGACAGCGGCCACCTGCAGCGCCTGGACCTGGCGTTCTCGCGCGACCAGCCAGGCAAGGTCTACGTGCAGGACCGCCTGCGCGATGCCGCCGACGAAGTGCGCGCCTGGCTCGCGCGCGGCGCCACGCTGCACGTCTGCGGCAGCCTGGACAGCATGGCCCGCGGCGTGGACGCGGCCTTGCGCGAGATCCTGGGCGAGGAGGCGCTGGATGCGCTCAGCGCCGAAGGGCGGTATCGGCGCGATGTGTACTGAGGTGTGCCGGCGCGGCTGCAACGGTTCAGGCTGGTTTCTTGGCCTGGACCGAATCCGGTCGCGTTGTGTCCATCGCTACGCCCGTTGCGGCTGAAGCCGCTCCTGCAGAGAGCGGCGCGCATCTGCTGCTTTTTGTAGGAGCGGCTTCAGCCGCGACCAACTGCATCGGCGATCATCGCAGCGACCGTTCCGGCAGCGTTGGATACGCAGATGCGGCGACCGCACTTTTCGGCAGCGACGCCATCGCCAATCAGCGCACACCCGCACAATCGCCGCTGCCGCTCGCCACCGGCGCCTTCATCCGGTACAGGTCGCGCTGGCCGGCCTTCGGTGCGCGCGCGCTGCCGGCGACCAGCAGTTCTGTCGGCTTGGACACGTCCAGCACCGCACCGCGCGTATCGCCGTCGGCGCTGTTGAACGACAGCGCCAGCGGCTGCGGCTGCAGGTAGTGCCCGCCGCCGCACTGCGCCAGCAACAGCTGCGTGCCTTGCGCCTTGCGCGCCCGCGCGAACAGCAGCGCGCGGCCGTCGCCCAGCCAGGCCGCATCGGTCTCGTCGTCGGCGCTGTTAATCCCTTCCAGCGCCTGCGGCTGGGCGAAGGCCTGGCCTTGCAGTTGTGCCACGAACAGGTCCAGGCCGCCGGCGCCGCCGTGGCCGTCGCTGGCGAACAGTAGCCGGGTGCCGTCCAGCGACAGCGCCGGCGCGCGCTCGTCGCCGCGCGAATTCACCGCCGCGCCCAGGTTCTGCGGCGGGCCGTAGCGGCCGTCGGCCAGCAGCGCGGCGCGGTACAGGTCGCTGCCGCCGTGGCCGCCGGGCCGGTCGGAGGCGAAGTACAGCCAGTGCCCGTCGGCGCTGAAGAACGGGTCGGTGTCGGCGCTGGCCGAGTTCAGCGGCGCCGGCAACGGTTGCGGGTCGGCCCAGCGGCCATCGCGCAGCGTGGCCTGCCACAGGTCGCCGCCGCCGGGCCCGCCGGCGCGGTCGGGGCTGGCCCAGACGATGCGCTGGCCGTCCGCGGAAACGCTGGCGCGGGTCTCGTCGGCCTTGGTCGAGACCACGCCCATGCCCTCGATGCCGAACTCGGAAAGCGCGAACGCCGACGGCGCGCAGAGTAAACTCGCGGCCAGCGCGAGCGGCAGGGCGGGGGTCCGCATGTCGGATTCCTTCGGATGTCGCGACCAGTCTAAAACAACCAACGAGCGTTCCATGCCCACATCCCGCTATGCCGTGTTCGGCCATCCCGTCACCCACTCGCTGTCGCCGCGCATCCATGCCGACTTCGCCAAGCAGACCGGCATCGCCCTGCAGTACGACGCGATCGACGCGCTGCCGGACGGCTTCGCGGCAGCGCTGGCGGCGTTTGCCGCCGCGGGCGGCGTCGGCGCCAACGTGACCCTGCCGTTGAAGGAAGCCGCGTATGCGCTCAGCGTGATCCACAGCGAGCGCGCGCAGCGCGCCGGGGCGGTCAATACGCTCAGCTTCCGCGACGGGCAGTGGCACGGCGACAACACCGACGGCGCCGGCCTGGTGCGCGACCTGACCGGGCGCAACGGCCTGGACCTGCGCGGCCGCCGCGCGTTGCTGCTCGGCGCCGGCGGCGCCGCGCGCGGCGTGGCGCCGGCGCTGCTGGAGGCCGGCGTGCAGCAGTTGCTGATCGTCAACCGTTCGCCCGAGCGCGCCGACGCGCTGGTGGACGCGCTGGGCGATCCGGCGCGCGCCATCTCCCGCTACTGGGAGGACCTGCGCGAGCAGGGCGACTTCGAACTGATCGTCAACGCCACCGCCGCCGGTCGCGACGACAGCGCGGGCTTCTCGCTGCCGCTGTCGCTGGTCAACAGCATGACCCTGGCGGTGGACCTGAACTACGGCGAAGTCGCGATCCCGTTCCTGGCCTGGGCGCGCGCGGCGCATTGCCGCGACACCGTGGACGGCCTGGGCATGCTGGTCGAGCAGGCGGCGGAGAGCTTCGAGCGCTGGCATGGCGTGCGCCCGGACACCGATCCGGTCTACGCCGCGCTGCGCGCGCGCGACGCAGTGCTGGTCAGCGCCGACTGACCCCGGCGCCGCGGCGCTTCCTTTCGTAGCTCGATGGAGATTGCCATGGACGATGGATTCGTGATGCAGCTGTTGACCACGGTGGGCTTCCAGCTGCCGATCCTGATCGTGCTCGGCACCGGCCTGGTGCTGCTGGCCACGCGCCGTCCCGGCCGCGCGCGCACGCTGGGCCTGTGGGGATTGAGCCTGCTGCTGCTCGGCGGGCTGTGCGGCACGGTGACCTCGCTGCTGCCGATGTGGGTCATCGCGCAGGGCGGCAGCTTCTCCAGCTACGCGGTCTGGTACGGCATCCTGCAGGCGGTGTTCACCCTGCTGCATGCGGTGGCGATGCTGCTGGTGGTGCTGGCGTTGCGGCTCGCCTTGCCGCGCTAGGCGCGTCGTCGGCATTGGACGCTGCAGCGGTTGGCGCTGTTACCATCCGTCGGCGCCTACCGTAGCCGGAACGATCCCGATGCGCCTTGACCATTTCGTGGATTTTGCGCTGCTGGCCGGCAGCGTCGGCCTGGCCGTGAAGTTCGGCATCCTGCTGCTCGGGTTCCTGCTGCTGTTGCGCTGCGCACCCGGTCGCCCGCGTACCCTGTTGCAATGGGGATTGGTGGTGCTGCTGGCCAACGTGCTGCTGCCGCTGTTTCTGGTGGCAGTGGTGGCCCTGGTGCGGCTGATCACCGGTTTCTCCGGCGACATGTGGGCGGACACGGCGATCAAGCTGCTGCAGGACGTGCTGTTCGCGATCGGCGTGGCGCTGCTGCTGCAGGCCTTGTGGCTGACCTTGCCGCGCAAGCGCGCGGCGGCGCCGGACTGACCGAGCGGCAGATGCACGCCGGGTCGCGATGGCTGCGACCAGACGTGAGAAAATGCCGGCATGAACGATGACGCCACAGCGGCCGCGGCCCGCGCCGCCGACAAGCCCCAGCGCGAGCTGACCGAGCCGCTGAAACTGGCGATCCGCGACGCCTACACCAAGCTGCAGGCCAACACCCCCGGTTTCCGCGTGCGCCGCGCGCAGAGCCAGATGATCGGGGTGGTGTCGCGCGCGCTGGGCACCTCCGGCGGGGTCGGCGTGGCCGAGGCGCCGACCGGGGTCGGCAAGAGCCTGGGCTATCTCACCGCCGGCGTGCCGATCGCGCTGGCCAGCAAGAAGAAGCTGGTCATCAGCACCGGCACCGTGGCGCTGCAGTCGCAGCTGGTGGAGCGCGACATCCCCGCCTTCCTCAAGGCCACCGGCATCGAGGCGACGGTGGCGCTGGCCAAGGGCCGCACCCGCTACCTGTGCGCGCGCAACGTCGCCGAGCTGCATGGCGAAGCCGCGCAGAACAGCATGTTCGAGGACGAGGCGCCGCTGTACGACCGCCCGCTGAGCCCTGCCGAGGCCGAGCAGGCGCGCGCGCTGGCCAAGGCCTACGCCGACAAGACCTGGAACGGCGACCTGGATACCGCGCCGGAGCCGATCCCGGCGTCGCTGCGCGCGCGCATCACCACCAACGCCGCCGGCTGCGCCGGGCGCCGCTGCTCGTTCGCGGTGCAATGCCCGGTGCTGAAGGCGCGCAGCGACGTGCGCGAGGCGCAGATCGTGGTCACCAACCACGCGCTGCTGCTGTCGGCGCTGGCGCTGGGCGACAGCGACAACGGCCAGCCGCTGATCGCACCGCCGGCGGACATGCTGCTGGTGCTCGACGAAGGCCACCACATCGCCGGCGTCGCCATCGACCAGGGCGCGGCCAACCTGGCGCTGGACGACATGGCGCGGCGCACCGGGCGGCTGCAGGCGCTGGTCGGCGCCGCCTACCGGCTGGCCGACAAGGACACCATCGGCAACCAGCTGCCGAACGAGGCGGTCGAGCTGGCGACGCGGGTCAGCAAGGGGCTGAAGGCGTTCCGCGCCGAGATCGAGCGCGCCTGGGTGCCGGACCCGGGCCAGGAGGAGCCGATGTGGCGCGCGCCCAACGGGCGCCTGCCCGAGGACTGGAAGCCGCTCATCGATGCGCAGGCGCAGGACACCGCCGCGCTGCTCAACTGGGTGCAGGCCGCGCATCAACTGGTGGCCAAGTCCAAGCAGGAGGATGCGGCCAAGGAGCGCCTGCAGCGCAGCCTGGGCATGGCCCTGGAGATGGTCGAACAACAGTACGCGCTGTGGCTGGGCTGGCGCCGCGAGGACCAGGACGGGCAGGCGCCGATGGCGCGCTGGATCACCGCCTCGCGCGATGCCGACCTGGTCTGCCATTGCTCGCCGGTGTCGGCCGCGCAGGTGCTGCGCGCGCTGCTGTGGAGCGAAGTGGACTCGGCGGTGCTGACCTCGGCCACGCTGACCGGCGGCGGCGACTTCCAGGCGCTGGCGATCGACAACGGCCTGCCCGCGCATGCCGAGATGGTGTCGCTGTCCTCGCCGTTCGACCTGCCCAACCAGGCCGAACTGATCGTGCCGAAATTCCCGGTGGCGCCGGACGACCGCGAGGGCCATCCGCGCGAGGTCGCGCGCTACCTGGTCAAGGAGCTGGACTGGGGCAAGGGCTCGATCGTGCTGTTCACCTCGCGCTGGAAGATGCTCAAGGTCGCCGACCTGTTGCCGATCGCGCAGCGCAACCGGGTGCTGGTGCAGGGCGAGGGCTCCAAGTCGCAGATGATCGGCGAGCACATGCGCCGCATCGGCGCCGGCGAAGGCTCGGTGCTGTTCGGCCTGAATTCCTTCGGCGAAGGCCTGGACCTGCCAGGCGAGGCCTGCACCACCGTGGTCATCACCCAGGTGCCGTTCGCGGTGCCGACCGACCCGCAGACCGCCACCCTCGGCGAGTGGTTCGAAAGCCGCGGCCTCAACGCCTTCAACCTGATCGCGGTGCCGCACGCGCTGCGCACGCTGACCCAGTTCGCCGGGCGCCTGATCCGCAGTTCCAGCGACCACGGCCGGGTCATCATTCTCGACTCGCGCCTGCTGACCAAGCGCTACGGCAAGCGCATCATCGATGCGCTGCCGCCGTTCAAGCGGGTGATCGGCTAGCGATCGCGCCGGCCGGCGCTATGGCGTCTGCTGCAGGCTGTACAGCAAGGTGCCGTAGCCGAGCTGGTCGTAGCCGCCGCTGTTGGGGCCGTAGTCGCCGCCGCCGCCTTCGGCGCGGACCTTGGCGGCGAATCTGGTCAGGTACGGCGCTTTCATGCCTTTCAGCACCACGTAGTGGTTGTACAGCAGTTCCCACTCCGGGCGCAGCGTGCCGCGCCCGTTCGGCGAGAGCGTCGTCTGCGTGACATCGCTGTTGCTGTAGGTGGTGTACGGCAGCACCAGGGTGTCGTCGCAGCGATCGCCATCGGTGTCGCAGACGTTGTAGGCGGCCACGTACTCGGCGCCCTTGAGCACGCGGTTGTCGTCGTAGCCGAACAGGTCGTCGCCCTGGCTCCAGGCCATCTGGCACAGCGAACCGAGCAGGGCGATCACCAGCGTGGCATGGCCCTGGTCGCGCCCACTCTCCTGCACCTGGCCCATGCCCTGCGCCGGATACAGCTTCCAGATCGCCTTGGCCAGGCTGCCGTTGCCGGCGCCGTGCTCGAAGTAGTCGATCGCCTCGTCGTACAGATCCGCGCGGTCGGTGAGCACGCCGATGGCGAGGATGGCATTGAGTTGCGCCAGATCCCAGTTCGCCCAGTAGTGGTCGATCTGCGCATTGTTGTGGCGGACCAGGAAGTCGTGATTGATCGGATAGAACACGTCCAGCATCATCTGCTTGAAGCGATTGAAGTCGTCCCTGTTCCAGCCGGTGTAGTCGCGCATCAGCTCGCCGGCATTGGCGAATTGGTAGCCGTAGATGCCGGCGGCCAGCGCTGCGTCGCTGGTTCCGCGGATCGCGGTGAGCTTGCCCGACCAGGCGTTCATGATCTCCACCGCCTTGTCGGCATAGCGGCTGTCGCCGCCGAGCTTCCAGCGCAGCGCCAATGCATAGGTGGCCGCGGCATCCCGGTACAGCTGCGCGTAGTTCTCCGGGTGCTGGCCGTCGTAGCCGCGGTAGACGATCTCCGCAGGGCGCGGCTTCCAGTCCAGCGAGGCATGCGGGTTGGCGGTCAGCCGTTCCCATCCCGCCTGCCAAGGTGCGGCGGAGACGCTGAGTCTTTCCTGGATCCGGGCCAGATCCTGTGCGCTGTGCAGCAAGCCGGGATGCGCGAAGCTGCGCGTCGCCGTGGCCGCCTCGGCGAGGAAGGCGGCCATGCACAGCAGCAACAGCGCGATCCAGCGCAGCGCGCCGCGTGCGCCCGAGCGGCGCGTTTCTGCAGGCACGGTCGTGGGGTCATGCATCGGATCTCTCCTGGGTTGGCGGCGGCGCGCGATGCGCGCAGTGCAGCTGCGCTCGGCGCGAACGGCACGGCAGCTTCGCCGGCAGCGTCTACATTTTGATGTCGGTTTTCCGTTGCCGGCTTGCGCATGCGCTGTGTGTCGTCGAACTTGCAATGCATCGCCCACGCCATCGGAGACCGCAATCACATCGCCGGCGCCGCATCTGCGGTGCCTATCGCTTCCATAGCAACTAACGAATTCTCCGCGCACGGCGCTACCGCCATCATTCAGCTCCCTCAACACGAGCTGACGCCATGCGCCCTGGAACACTGTTGGTGCTCGCCCTGCTGTCGCAGACCCTGATCGTCCCCGCGGGGTTCGCACAGTCCACGCTCACCCGCGACAACGGTGCGCCGGTCGGCGACAACCAGAACTCGCAGACCGCCGGCGCCACCGGCCCGACCCTGCTGCAGGACGTGCAGCTGATCCAGAAGCTGCAGCGCTTCGACCGCGAGCGCATTCCCGAGCGCGTGGTGCATGCGCGCGGCACCGGCGTGCACGGCGAATTCACCGCCAGCGCCGACATCTCCGACCTGACCAAGGCCAAGGTGTTCACCGTCGGCGAGAAGACCCCGGTGTTCGTGCGCTTCTCCTCGGTGGTGCATGGCAACCACTCGCCGGAGACGCTGCGCGACCCGCACGGCTTCGCCACCAAGTTCTATACCAGCGAAGGCAACTGGGACCTGGTCGGCAACAACTTCCCCACCTTCTTCATCCGCGATGCGATCAAGTTCCCGGACATGGTGCATGCGTTCAAGCCGGATCCGCGCACCAACCTGGACGACGATTCGCGCCGCTTCGACTTCTTCTCGCACGTGCCCGAAGCCACCCGCACGCTGACCTTGCTGTACTCCAACGAAGGCACGCCGGCCGGCTACCGCTTCATGGACGGCAACGGCGTGCACGCCTACAAGCTGGTCAACGCGCAGGGCGAGGTGCACTACGTCAAGTTCCACTGGAAGTCGCTGCAAGGCCTGAAGAACCTGGATCCGAAGCAGGTGGCGCAGGTGCAGGGCAAGGACTACAGCCACCTGACCAACGACCTGGTCGGCGCGATCAAGCAGGGCGACTATCCGAAGTGGGACCTGTACATCCAGGTGCTCAAGCCGGAAGACCTGGCCAAGTTCGACTTCGATCCGCTGGATGCGACCAAGATCTGGCCGGACGTGCCCGAGCGCAAGATCGGGCAGATGGTGTTGAACAGGAACGTGGACAACTTCTTCCAGGAGACCGAGCAGGTGGCGATGGCGCCGGCCAACCTGGTGCCGGGCATCGAGCCGTCGGAAGACCGCCTGCTGCAGGGGCGCATCTTCTCCTATGCCGATACCCAGCTGTACCGCGTCGGCACCAACGGCCTGAGCCTGCCGGTGAACCGGCCGCGGGTGACGGTGAACAACGGCAACCAGGACGGGGCGATGAACTACGGCGCCACCACCAGCGGCGTCAACTACGAGCCGAGCCGGCTCAATCCGCGCCCGCAGGATCCGAACGCGCGCTACAGCCAGCTGCCGCTGTCGGGCACCACCCAGCAGGCCAAGATCGCCCGCGAGCAGAACTTCAAGCAGGCCGGCGAACTGTTCCGCAGCTACAGCAAGAAGGAGCAGCAGGACCTGATCCAGAGCTTCGGCGAATCGCTGGCCGGCACCGACGACGCCAGCAAGCACATCATGCTGTCGTTCCTGTACAAGGCCGATCCGGCCTACGGCAGCGGCGTCGCCCGCGTCGCCAAGGGCGACCTGGCGCGGGTCAAGCAGCTGGCCGCGCAGTTGCGGGACTGACCGTCACTGCGCAGCGCGGCGGCGCCTCCCCCACGCCGCGCTGCGCCTTCCTTCCCGGAGACCGAACATGCGTCGTTTGCTTCTTCTCGCGCTGAGCCTGATGGCCGCCCCGGCCGCCATCGCCGCGCCCGCAGCCGTTCCGGCCGACCCGGCCAAGGTCCAGGCGCAACTGCGCGACTATTTCTTCGATGCCGCGCGCGAAGGTCGCCAGGACATGCTGGCCGAGTTCATCCATGCCCACTACGACCTCAACACCCGCGACGACAAGGGCTATACCGCGTTGATCCTGGCCGCCTACCATGGCCAGCAGCCGGCGGTGGAGCAATTGCTGCGCGCAGGCGCCGATCCGTGCGCGCAGGACAAGCGCGGCAACACCGCGCTGATGGGCGCGATCTTCAAGGGCGAGCTGGCCATCGCCAAGCGGCTGATGCAGGCCGATTGCGCGCCCGACCAGCGCAACAACGCCGGGCAGACCGCGGCGATGTACGCGGCGCTGTTCCAGCGCACCGAGGTGCTGAAGGAGCTTGCCGCCAAGGGCGCCGATCTGCAGGCGAAGGATGCGCAGGGCAACGACGTGGCCAAGCTGCAGCGCGGCGAGTTCGCACAGGCGCCGCTGCACTGAAGCGCATGCGGAAACCAGCGGTACGCGCAGGCATGGCCGTGCTCCGCGCGCGCAGCCGACCGTGCCGCCATGCGGGCTCGTTCAATGCGGCGGCCACAGCGCCGCGAAGATGCACGCGTTCATCGCCAGGTTGAAGCTGGCATGCGCGGCCATCGCCGGGAACAACGAACCGCTGCGGTGCCGCAGCCACGCGAACAGCAGCGCCGTGCAGAACATCAGCCCGACCCACAGCGCAGCGGACAGCGGCAGCAGGCGGATGCCGGCCGCGGTCGCCAGCAGTCCGTGATGGCAAAGATGCACCAGGCCGAACAACAGCGCTTCGATACAGGTGCTGGCACGTAGCGAAAACCGCTCTTCCAGCGCGCGTTGCAGCAGGCCGCGGAAGAAGATCTCCTCGCCGATCGGGCTGAACAGCAGCGCGGGCACGGTGGCCACCAGAAACAGCTGCAGCGTGGTGAAACCCTGGTGGGGAATCGTGTCGCGGTAGTTGCGCGCGATGCTGACGAACCAGTTGTCCTCGCCGCTGCCGAAGGCGATGGCGCCGAGCGCGAAGCATGCAAGGGCGGCCAGCGTCCCCAACGCGATCGACGGCGCGAACCAGGCGGGCCGTATCGGCCGCACCAATCCGATCTGCTGGCGCCCTGCGCGGGAGAGCAGCAGCCACGGACTCGCTGCCATGCACACGAAGCCGAGCGGCAGCAGCCAGCGCCAGTGCGCCGGCGCCAGCGTGCCTGCCGCACGCATGGCGGCGAAGACCAGCGCCAATGCCACGGCAACAGGCAACCCGCGCGCGCTGCTGAACTTCCACGAGAGACGCGAGGTCAGGGACATGGGCCGATCTCGCTCGCTCGATGTGGATGCGCTGGTGCGCGTAGCGCAGGCTACTGTGCGGGTGCTCGGCCGTGCAAGCGTGCGATTACTGGAGAGGCTGCAACAGACGCTCGGGAGCTTCAGTGGCCACAGACGCTACCGGCGGCGCTCATGGCAAGGAATGGCCGAGGCCACCCGGTGTCGTTTCCAAATGCGTCGCCAACGGCGGTTACACGCGACGACGATGGCTAGCGAGCGGGTTCCGCCGGCATCCAGCGCAGCGTCGCCGCCCAGAACAGCAGCGCCGCCGCGCTGGTCGCCGCTCCCAGCATGCACACGCCCGTCCATCCGGCATGCGCATAGGTGGCGGTGGCGGCGATCGCGCCCAGGCCGCTGCCCAGCGCGTAGAACAGCATGTAGCCGGCCACGCGCCGGCTGTGCGCCTGCGCGTCGCCGCGGAAGATCAGGCTCTGGTTGAGGACGTGGATGGCCTGGCCCGCCATGTCCAGCACGACGATGCCGAGGATCAGCGCCGACAGCCAGCGCATGCCCAGCGCCAGCGGCAACCACGAGGCCAGCAGCAACGCCAGCATCAGCCCGCTGCCGCGCTGCGCCCAGCCACGGTCCGCCCAGCGCCCGGCGCGCGCCGCGGCCAGGGCGCCGATCGCCCCGACCAGGCCGAACGCGCCGATCGTGGTGTGCGAGTACGCATGCGGCTGCGCGCTCAGCGGCAGCACCAGCGCGGTCCAGAACACCGAGAAACTGGCGAACATCGGCAGTGCGATGCCACCGCGGATCTGCAGCACGCGCTCGTGCGCCAGCATCTGCAGCATCGAGCGCAGCAGCGCGGCGTAGGCGGGCGGTCGCTGCGGCGCGGGCAGGGCCGGCAGCGCGCGCCGCAACCACAGCAGCAACGCCAGGGTCAGCGCCGCGGACAGCGCATAGACGCCGCGCCAGCCGGCCAGGTCGGCGATGGCGCCAGCCAGCACCCGTGCCAGCAACAGGCCGATCACCACGCCGGCCTGGGCCGCGCCGACCACCCGGCCGCGTTCGGCCGGGGCGGCGCTGGCCGCGGCGTAGGCGATCAGGCCCTGGGTCATCGCGGTGCCCAGCAGGCCCACGGCGAGCATGCCGGCCAGCAATGCCGGCAGCGTCGGTGCCGCGGCCACCGCCAGCAGCGCGGCCAGCAACGCGCCGGCTTGCCACAGCATCAGCGGGCGCCGCGCATGGCGGTCGCCCAGCGGCACCACCAGCAACAGCGCCAGCGCGCATCCGGCCTGGGTCGCGGCGATCACGCCGCCGGCAGCGCCCTGGCCGATGCCGAATTCCGCCGCCAAGGCGTCCAGCAGCGGCTGCGCGAAGTAGACGTTGGCGACGCTGGCGCCGCTGGCGCAGGCGAGCAGCGCCACCTGCGCGCGGCGCAGCGCGGGTGGCTCGGGCTGGCGCTCGGGCAAGTTCTGTCTGGGTGTCCGCATCGAAACTGGTTTCAATTAAAAACCAGTAACAGACTGTCGTGTTTGGTTTTAAAATGCAACCGGATTCCGCATTCGGCGGTTGCGAGCGCATATGGCCAGACGCAGCAAGGAACACCCCCAGCCGTGCCCGGTGGCGCGTTCGGTGGACCTGATCGGCGAGCGCTGGGCGTTGCTGATCGTGCGCGACGCCTTCGACGGCGTCTGCCGGTTCGGCGATTTCCAGCGCAGCCTGGGCATGGCGCGCAACATCCTGGCCGATCGCCTGCGCCTGCTGGTCGAGGCGCGGATCCTGGCGCTGCGGCCGGCCGCCGACGGCAGCGCCTACCAGGAGTACGCGCTCACCGAGAAGGGCGAGCAGCTGTTCCCGCTGCTGCTGGCGTTGCGGCAATGGGGCGAGCGCCATCTGTTCGTGCCGGGCGAGGCGCATTCGCGCCTGCTCGATCGGCGCACCGGCAAGCCGGTGCCGGCGATGTTGCCGCGCGACGGCGCCGGGCGCGCGCTCAAGCCGCGGCAGACGGTGCTGCGCAAGGTCGACGCGCCTGCCGATGGCGCATGAGCGCGGCGCCGGTGCCGTGCGCCGCGGTCGCCGTCCGCGTCGGGCCGCCAGGCGGGATTGCGCCATGAGGCGCGGCCGACATGGCGCCGGCACCCCAGGATCGGCGAAAATGCCGCTCGGCCGGTCCATCCCGGCCCCCTGCAACGCCTCTTGCGCTGCCGTTGTCCGTTCGCCGCAAGCGCCGGGCGCGCCGCAGCTTCGCTCACCGCCGTTTTGCGTCGGCTTCCTGCCGCGCGTGCGTCAGGCCTCGCCGCCGCCCATCCCGGATCTGCCTTGAACACCACCGCCTCGCCCCCTGCCACCGACGACCTGCCCCTGACCGAGCGCCTGCGCGTCGCCCTGGACCTGCTCGAAGCCATCGATGCCGACCGCAGCGTGCTCGATGCCTTGCCCGAGGCCGACCGCGTGCGCCTGCACCAGGTCGTCGCCAAGGTCTACCATCCCGAGCCCAAGGCGCGCCGGCAACTGCTCAAGCAGCAGGCGCGTGAACGCCACCAGGAAAAGGTGCGCAAGGCCGAGGCGCTGCTCGAGCAGACCGGCATCCGCGCGCTGCGGCGCAAGCCGGTGTTCAGCACGCCGAACTATTTCCCGCCGCATGCCGCCGGCCTGCACGATGCCAGCAATGCCGCGGTCGAAGCGCCCGAGGTGGCGCATTCGCCCGAACTGCGCCACTGCTACGTGTGCAAGCAGAAGTTCACCAGGCTGCACCATTTCTACGACCAGATGTGCCCGGCCTGCGCCGAGCTGAACTACTTCAAGCGCACCGAGACCGCCGATCTGCGCGGCCGGGTGGCGCTGCTGACCGGCGGCCGGGTCAAGATCGGCTACCAGGCCGGGCTGAAGCTGCTGCGCGCCGGCGCCGAGCTGATCGTGACCACGCGCTTCCCGCGCGATTCGGCCGCGCGCTACGCGCAGGAACCGGATTTCGCCGAGTGGGGGCACCGCCTGCAGGTGTTCGGCCTGGACCTGCGCCACACGCCCAGCGTGGAGGCGTTCTGCAGCCAGTTGCTGGCCACGCGCGCGCGCCTGGACTTCATCGTCAACAACGCCTGCCAGACCGTGCGCCGGCCGCCGCAGTTCTACGCGCACATGATGGCCGGCGAGACCGCCGCGCTGCACGAACTACCCGAGCACGTGCGCCGCCTGGTCGGCCACTACGAAGGCCTGCGCAGCCCGGAGCTGCTGCCGGCGGCGTCGGCGACCACGCTGGCGGCGGGCCAGGGCCACGGCCTCAGCGGCGCCGACGGCCTGACCCGCGCCGCCGAGCTGTCGCAGGTGCCGCTGCTGGCCGACGAACTGCTCGGCCAGCAGCACCTGTTCCCGGAAGGGCGGCTGGACCAGGACCTGCAGCAGGTGGACCTGCGCGGGCGCAACTCCTGGCGCCTGCTGATGGCCGAAGTGCCGTCGGTGGAGTTGCTGGAGACGCAGCTGGTCAACGCCATCGCGCCGTTCATCATCAACGCGCGGCTCAAGCCGTTGATGCTGCGCACGCCCGAGCGCGACAAGCACATCGTCAACGTGTCGGCGATGGAGGGGCAGTTCTACCGCAACTTCAAGACCACCCGGCATCCGCACACCAACATGGCCAAGGCCGCGTTGAACATGATGACGCGGACCTCGGCCGCCGATTACCAGAACGACGGCATCCACATGAACAGCGTGGACACCGGCTGGGTCACCGACGAGGATCCGGCCGAGATCGCCGCGCGCAAGGTGCAGGAAGAGCGCTTCCATCCGCCGCTGGACATCGTCGACGGCGCCGCGCGCATCGTCGACCCGATCATCCACGGCTTCAACACCGGCGAGCACGTGTGGGGGCAGTTCCTGAAGGACTACGCGCCGACGGACTGGTGAGGCGGCGTGGTGCCTCCTCGCCGGAGCGCGCTGGCACCCATGCGCGCGTCAGCCCTGCCGGCGCAGCCGCCTGGCCTTGAAGCGGGTCGCAAGCCAGGAACCCAGGCCAAGCCGGCCGACCAGCCAGCGCAGACCGAGGAACCACAGGCAGGCCGGCCATACCAGCAAGGCAATGGCGAGCGTCGACAGTCCGAGATCGAACGCCGTCATCGTGCCGGCTACGTAGCAATCCCCATGGGGCGGACAGCCCAGCTCGGCGTACAGGCGCTCGATCCTGTCGGAGAGCGCCAGCGGAACATAGGCGAGCGCAAGCCACCACAAGGATTGGACGATCCGCTTGAGGATGCCCATGTTCGCCATCAACCGGATGGGGCCGAGCCGGCCGAGGAGTCGCCCTGGTCGCGTTCGCGGCCCCAGAATTCCACCATGATGGTCATCAAGGTCCACACGATCAGCGTGGGTTGCACCTTGTCGGGCAGCAGGTCGTGGCCTTTGAGCATGATGTCGATCATCTGCGGCATCGTCAGCGCCAGCAGCAGCGTGTAGATCGCGTACGCGACCCGGTGCCGGCTGCTGGAAATGAACAGGATGGAGATGACCGAGCTGGCGAGGATGGCCAGCACCACGCCGAAGCGCCAGCCGTCGAGCCGTTCCGTGCCGGTGAGGACCAGGCCCAGCACGGCGCCGAAGAAAGTGTTGATCCCGCTCAGATTCGCCTGGTATTCGCCAGCGGACATCCTCCCCAGGCCGAACTTGCCCAGCGCACCGACCACTCTGTTTCGCACAGACGCTCCCCCTTTCCCTTGGCTGCATCCCCGGCGCTCCTGCCGTTCGCTCGGCGGAGGGCCTCCCTGCGGCCAACTCTAGCAACAATCGCGGCCGTGGCAGCGGGGCGGCGCGCAGGTCCGGCCAGGGCGCCGCGTCCGCGCTGTCGGGGACGAGCGCAGGGCGTCGGGTTCCCGCGCATGCCGAGATTGCCGGATGGCACGATGCCGCGACTCTGGATCCAGGGCGGCGCGTGGTGCGCGCACGCCGCCGGTCAGTGCGTCCGGCGCCGTCGCGGCGTGCACGACGCAGACACGTCGTGACGCCTCCGCACGCCTACTTGCGCACGCTCTGCGTGTGCGACTTCAGCGCGTCCTCCAGGCCCGGCACCTGCGCCGCGCCGTCCGGCACGCTGAGGCTGGAACCGACCAGGTCCTGCTCGAACGGCTGGGTGCGTCCGCCCAGGCATTTGCCCAGGAACGCTTCGCTGACCGCGTTGAAGGCCTTGCTGTTCTCCGGCCGCGCGAAGCCGTGGCCCTCGTCGGGAAACAGCACGTAGGTCACCGGGATCTGCTTGGCCTTCAGCGCGTTGACGATCTGGTCGGCCTCGGCCTGCTTGACCCGCGGGTCGTTGGCGCCCTGGCCGATCAGCAGCGGCCTGGCGATGCGATCGGCGCGGCTCAGCGGCGAGCGTTCTTCCAGCAGTTTCTTGCCGGCCTCGGTGCGCGGATCGCCGATGCGCCTCGCCATCTGCTCGAAACCGGATTTCCAGTACGGCGGGATGGTGCTGAGCAAGGTGTTCAAGTTGGACGGACCGACGATGTCCACGCCGCACTTGAACGTGTCCGGCGTGAAGCTCAGCCCGACCAGCGTGGCGTAACCGCCGTAGCTGCCGCCCATGATCGCGACCTGGTCTTTGCGGGTGACGCCCTGCTGCACCGCCCACTGCACCGCATCGAGCAGGTCGTCGTGCATCTTGCCGGCCCACTCGCCGTCGCCGGCGTTGGTGAAGCGCTTACCGAAGCCGGTGGAGCCGCGGTAGTTGACCTGCAGCACCGCATAGCCGCGGTTGGCCAGCCACTGGTTGTAGCCGCTGTAGCCGTAGTCGTCGCGCGCCCACGGCCCGCCGTGCACGAACAGCACCAGCGGCACCGGCTTGTCGGCCTTGCCGTCGGCGTTGGCATCGGCCTCGCGCGGCAGGGTGAGGTAGCTGACCAGGGTCAGCCCGTCGCGCGAGCGGATCTCCTGCGGCCACTGCGGCACCAGCGGCTGCCCTTCCAGCGCCGGGCGCGCGGCGAACAGCTTGGTCAGCTTGCCGGCAGCGGACGGCACGCGGTCGTAGCGGTAGAACGTGGCCGGCGCATCGGCGGCGGAGTAGGCCACGATCCAGGTGCGGTCGTCCTGGGTGCGGGTCAGCACCGAGATCTCGCCCGGGCCGATCGCCTGCAGCTGCTTGATGTCCGCGGCGATGGCCGGGTCCAGCACCTTCCATTCCGGGCGCAGGTAATTCGATTCCACCGCCTGCACCTCGCCGCTGCGCGGATCGGTCAGGGTGCCGCCCACGTCGGCGCGCGCATCCTCGAACAGCAGCTTGCGCGTGCCGCTGGCCACGTCCACCGCGTACAGCGCCGAGGTGTCGCGCTGGCGCGAATCGACGAAGTACAGCGTCTTGCCGTCGGCGGTGAAGCCGGACGGCGCGGTGGTCAGCGAATCCTCGAACGGGATCTCCTCGCGCTTCTGCCAGCCGCCCTTGCCGTCGGGCTGCAACAGGTCCTCGCCGCCGTCCTCGCGCGAACGCGTCGCCAGCCGCACCTGGTAGTCGTCGTCGGCCAGGTACTCGCCGATCTGATCGGTGTTCTTCTGCAGCAGGGTGCGCTTGCCGCCGACCAGGTCGACCCGGTACAGGTCGTGCCACTGCGCGTCGCGGTCGTTCATGCCGACCAGGATCGATTCCGGATGCGTGCGGCTGACCGCCACCACCCGCGCGCGGGTCCTGGGGAAGTCGCTGAGGTCGCGGCCGTTGCCGCCCTTGGCGACGTCGAGCGCGAACAGGTGGAAATCCTCGTCGCCGCCGCTGTCGCGCATGTACAGCAAGGTGTCGGGCAGGAACGACCAGAAATAGGAGCGGATGCCGCGGCCGCTGTCGTGGGTGACGGCGCGCGCCTTGTCGGGCGCGTCGGCCGGCGCGACCCAGACGTTGAGCACGCCGTCCACCGGCGCCAGCCAGCTCAGGGTCTTGCCGTCGGGGCTCAACTGCACGCTGCTGCGCTCGGGGTTGCCGAACAGCACGTCGCGCGGGATCAACGGCGGTGCCGCGGCGGCCGCTGCCGGCGTCTGCGCGGCCGGCGCGTCCTTGGCGGCGGGAGCGGCGGCCTGCTGCGAGCAGGCGGAGACGGCGAGGGCGAGACTGGAGGCCAGGACGAGGCGGCGCATGCGTGCTCCGGGAGATCGGTGGGAAGGGGAGAGGTTGTTACTCTATAACATGTCCGCATTCCAGTGGCGGATGCCTCCCGCGCCAGTGCTGCGTCGTGGACGGGCGGGGCGGTTCAGTGTCGCTCGCCGGTGGCGCCGGCGGCTACGCCTTGCGCGCGCCACGGAGGCGTACGCGTCGGCGTGGCGAACCGCATGCGGCCATCGTGCCGGCGCGCGGCCGAGCTGGCGCTTGCGCTTTGCCGGCGGCAATGCAGAATCCGCCGTTACCCCAAGCGCAGAGCGACCCCATGGCCTCCGATGCCGGCTACGTGGATTACGTCATGGAACAGGCGGCGCTCGGCGCCGCGCTGACCAGCAAGAAGATGTTCGGCGAATACGCGCTGTACCTGGACGGCAAGGTGGTGGCGTTCGTCTGCGACAACCAGGTCTTCGTCAAGCCGACCGCCGCCGGCCGCGCGCTGCTCCACGAGGTGGTCGAACAGGCGCCGTATCCGGGCGGCAAGCCGCACTACCTGATCGACGAAGGCCTGGAGGACCGCGCCCTGTTGCAGCGCCTGCTGCGCGCCACGGCGCAGGCGCTGCCTGCTGCCAAACCGGCCAAACCGGCCAAACCGGCCAAGGCGGCCAAGGCGGCCAAGGCGGCCAAGGCGGCCAAGCGCGCGGGCAAGCCGCCAGCGCCGCGTTAGAGACAGCGATCGTCCTGCGCTATCCAGCGCCGTTCGGAGTGCCGCGGGTACACGGGGTTGCGAGTGGTCGTTGGCGATCGGCCACGACAGCTGCCGGCGCCGGCCAGCTTCGCCTCACGCCAGTGCGCACAACGCGCCGCGGACGCCGCCAGCGTCCAGGTACAGATAGCCCACGCCGATCGGCAGGCTGAAGCGCCGCGGCCCGGCGCTGCCGGGATTGATGTACAGCACGCCGTCGCGGCTTTGCAGCGCCGGCTTGTGCGAATGCCCGCTGATCACCACGTCCGCGGACGTGGCATTGCGCGCCAGCGTCTTCAGGTCGTGCAGCACGTGCAGGCGGATGCCCGCGATCTCGACGTCCAGCGTGTCGGGCAAGGCCTGCGCCCATGGCGCGGTATCGATGTTGCCGCGAATCGCATGCAGCGGCGCGAGCGCGCGCAGCGCGTCGAGGATCTCCGGCTTGCCGATGTCGCCGGCATGCACGATGGCCACGCAATCGCGCATCGCCGCCAGCGCCTGCGGCCGCAGCAGGCCGTGGGTGTCGGAGATCAGGCCGATTCGCAGGGGCTGGGCGGAAGACATCGGCAAGGCTTCGCAACGGGACGGAGTGCTAGCCTAACCCTCACGCTCGCAAGGCCGCGTGCCGTTCCGAGCGAAACACCCCTTTCACCGCATCGCGAGCGCCACATGCCTGCATCGCTTCATCGGGAACCAGCGGCCTACGTGGAAAAGGCCGACGCCGCGGCGATCCTGGTCAGGACGCTCCGTGGCGAACACGAGATGGCGGTGCGCGCGCTCGGTTTCGCATGCACCGGCCAGGTTGGCGTCTATTCCATGGCCGTGCGCGACGATGCGGAAAAGGCCAAGGCATTCCACGCGCTGCGCGACCTCGGCCTGGCCTTTGCCGCCGGAAGGGAGTGGTGCCCGGCGGACGTCTTCGCTTACCTGCGCGACAAGGGGCTGCTGAGCGGACCGTTCCTGCGCATCGCCTGGACCGGGCCGGGCCGTTACCGATTGGAGGATGCGTGATCCTGCGCCACGCGGGGCGGCTGGTCGCGACCGCCGCATCCTGGGCGAGTCGCCAAGCGCATCGGCAAGCATGGGCGGTCTGGCTCCGCGTTACCGGGAAACATCGCCCGACGCCGAGTCACGGCGCCTGGTTGATGACCGCCTCGAGGTGGTGGCCATCCGGGTCCACCACGAACGCGGCGTAGTAACCGGGGCCATAGTCCGGACGCAGGCCGGCGCCGCCGTTGCTGCGGCCGCCATGGTGCAGCGCCGCCTCGTGGAACGCGGCGACCGCGTCCCGGTTGGGCGCCGCGAAGGCGAGATGGAAGCCGGGACCGGGCGCGCGGGCATCGGCGCCGCGCAGCTTGATCGCCAGCAGGTCGCCGCCACCGGCCACGCCATAGCCGACGGCCTGGTCGTCGTCCCCGGGGCACAGGTCTTCCCACACCCGGGCATAGCCGAGTGCGCCCAGCACCGCGTCGTAGAAACGTGCGGCGCGCTCGATGTCTGCGACACCGAGGGAAACGTGATGGAGCATGGCGTGGAGTTCCTGGGCAAGTGGATCGACACCGCCCGTGCGCGAGCTGGCGACGTGCAATGGTACGCGGCCTGCGTCGCAGGCACGCCGCCAACGCGGATCAATCCGTCGGCACGCCGACGTCGCTATCGCCCAACGCATGGTGCACGTACAGATGCTTGACCAGCACGTACAGCACCACGGTCAGCGGCGCCGCCAACACCACCCCCATCGGCCCGAACAGCACGCCGATGCCGAACAGCGAGAACAGCAGCAGGGCCGGCGGCAGGTTCACCGCCCGCGCCTGGATCAGCGGTTGCAGCACATGGCCCTCGATCTGCTGCAGGACCACGAACACCAGCAGCGCGCCCAGCGCCACCTGCGGGCTGACGGTGAAGCCCAGCAGCACCGCCGGGATCGCTGCCACGATCGGGCCGACGATCGGGATGAAGTCCAGCAGCGCGGTCAACAGGCCGATGCCCAGCGCCACCGGAACGCCCAGCAGCCACAAGCCCAGCGCGGTCAGGCTGCCGACCACCAGCATCGCCAGGAACTGGCCGCCCAGCCAGGCGCGCAGTACCTGGCCGCTGGCGGTCAATGCCTCGTCGGCGACATCGCGCCGGTCGCGCGGCAACAGCCGCAGCAACCCGCGCCGATACAGCTTGGGCTGCGCGGCCAGGTAGACGCCGCCGACGAGCATCAGCACCGCATCGGTGATGCCGCCGCCGGCCGACATCACGATCGCGCCGGCATGCGTGGCCAGGGTCGAGGCGCCGTCGCGCAGCTGGTCGGGGATGTTCTCGATCTGCGGCCCGAGCGGGCCGGACTGCAGCCAGGCATGGAACTTGTTCCACGCCGCCGGCAGGGTGGTACG
Source organism: Xanthomonas sp. DAR 80977 (assembly GCF_041240605.1). Classification (NCBI taxonomy): domain Bacteria; kingdom Pseudomonadati; phylum Pseudomonadota; class Gammaproteobacteria; order Lysobacterales; family Lysobacteraceae; genus Xanthomonas; species Xanthomonas bundabergensis. The sequence continues at coordinate 427,213 of NZ_CP162487.1, forward strand.
GAAGGCGTCGATCTGGGCGGCGACCTCGGTCCCGAACAGCACCACGATCGACGACAACAGCAGCACCAGCAGCACGATCACCAGGCCGAGCGCCGCCCCTTCCGGGACCGGCAGCCACCTGCGCAGCGCCGACGCCAGCCCATGCAGCAGCACGCCCACCACCACCGCCCCGAACACCACCAGCAGCAGTTCGGAGAGCTGCCAGGCCAGCAGCGCCAGGCCGCCCAGCGCCATGACGACCAGCACGCGCGCGGCGAAGGGCCGCAGCGGGGACGGAGAACTTGGGGCGGAGGCAAGCATGTGGCACATCCCGGCAGAACGGCAGTGTGCGGACGATACGGTCAGCGAAGTGCAAGGCGAGCGAAGAGCGCGAGGCGCCGCCGTCGCCGGAACCACCCGCGTTCATCGTGCGGGTACGGCGCGCATGACCCGCGTGGGCGCATTCCTAGCATTGGAAGAAGAAGTACACGAACGCCAACGCCAGGCCGCCTATCCACACGGCGATCATCCCGCAAAACCCAAGGCCGATGACGGCACCGCGGGAAAGCCAGCGCATGCCGCGCGAGCGTCGGACCAGATAGGCGAACAGCAGGCTGCCAACGACGACGCCCACGGCGACGACGAGCCAGCCCAGCAGGTTGACGATCGGGTCCTTGGGGCCGAATTCGGGCGGGCACTGGCTGGTCGCGCATGCGGGCAAGGAGAACGCAAGTAGCGCAATAAGCGCGCTGCCTGGCGAAAGCCGCTGTTGCATCTCGGTCCGTGCTGGCGCAGCAATTGAACAATGGCCGCACGGGCGTCGACGGACGCCAAGACCGCGACAGGCGAAACGGCCAGCACGGGGCGTGGGCCGCATGTCTATCTGAGTTCCTTGCGAATGACCAACTTCAAGCCCGACCAGATCGCGTCTACCGCGCACACCTTCACGTCGACGAAGCCGAGCGGCAGCGCCAACTCGCGGATGGTGTCTTCGCTGATGTCGGTCGGTAGCTTCGATGCCTTCTTGGGCCAGGAGACCCAGACAACGCCATTGGGCCGGATCGCGCTTCGCAGCACTGCGAGTTCGGCTTCCAGGACACTCTTGCGCTCGACGAAGAGATGCACGATGTCGGTGGCGGGAGAGACGGCCGATTCGAATGCGGCCCCAGCGGGAACCGGCTCGAGCAATGTGCGGTAGTTGTCGGGCGCCGATCGCGCAACCACTCTGCTGTTCGGCGCGATCCCCAGCTTTTGGGCGAGAGGCGTTCCGGAGTAGCCGGCGGGCTTCATGCTCATGACTGTCTGCATGCCTGAATGTGTGGCGGCACCGGGCCGGAAACACGAACACGGCCCAAGCTGGGCACGCAGTCGCCATTGTGCGGCGGGCTCAGCTTGAATGCATCGCCGGCTGCTGCATCGCGAAGCAGCGTCCGCTCGAACAGATCGCCAGAGCCCATCAGTCCCACCAACAGGCAATGGGGCGTGTCCCGCTGGGAACTTGATAAGGCTCGCATGATCGATCGGCGAATCCCGCCCAGGTCTCGTCGGGCTTCAAGTGCTTGGGGAACCATGTCGCCACTTCTTCGGGCGTGGCAGAGGTCATGATGTAGACGGTATCCGAAAACGGCCACTCTGGAACGTCGAACGCGGTGATCTGAACACGGATGTCTTCGACATCCGGACGCTGCGCGATACTGCGGAAGAGATTGTAGAACGCGTCGGGTGCCGGAGCGCCGTCGAGGTTGCAGCCGATGCTCCCGACCTCGATGTTCCCCTCGAAGAACTCCTCGATGCTCAGCAGTGGGCACGGTGTACCGGGCTCGTCGGGATGCCCAAGACGGCTGACGCGTTCGGTGATGCGATCGAGAGGGGTCATGTGGGCTCCAACGTTTGAACTGAGCTGACGCGCGAGGTGGCATCGGTTTGAGTGGATCGTTAGGTGTCGAGCTCGCGAAGCCTCTGCTCGATCTTGTCCCGGTCCAAGCAGCGAGCAACCACGGGCCAATGCCGTGCCGCGGCAATATGCCGTATGCCAATGCCGGTAGCCAGGCCGACGATAAGTGCGCCAACCGTCGTGAGCAACGCCAGTAACGACTGAGAGCGCAGGACGCCAAGGACGATCGCGACAACGAGGAATGGAACCAATAGTCCGACAACTTCTCGCTTGAGCATCGATCGCCAGCTGTTGTCTATCGGCTCGTTCAGACTTGCCAGCATCCATGCTAGCGCGTGTTTCTCCTGGCGCTTGTTGAGTGGACGTAACTTCATTTGATCTCCGAACGTGAACTATGCCGAGCCGCCAAGTGGAACTCTGCTTGAGTAGGCTGCTGTGTGGTGCTTCCCTCCAGCAACCGTGCACGATGACACGATCATCTCCGCCCCGCGCGAGTGTCGAGTACTCCCGATCTCCATGGACGACTCGCTGAGATGCCATTTGCACTGCCTTGTGCATGGATCAGGCCGAGTTGCCGGGTAGCGTCGTTGGGTCCTGCCTGCCTAGACGGACATAACGACGGACAGAAATCCCGAGCCAATCCAGATGAGAAACAAAAGCCCAACGCTAGGCAACAACAGCGGACGAATGCTTGCACCAACGATGGCAACGACCATCATTGCCAATGTGCAGCCCCAAAACATGGGCCTTGTGCCAGAACTCCAAGCGAGCCAGTGTGGCGGGCCAATGAGGGATGCATAAAGGATGGAATTTTCTGGTAGCCAGTCGTGCCTGTAAAGCACAATCAGGCAAAGGGCGATGTACGCTAGGACTGCGGAAGAAATGAATGCCGCTGCAACGAATGCAACAAAGCGAGCAGATGAAGCATTGGGAATTTTCATTTCCATGCAAGGACCAGTTATGCGGAACAACGTCTAAGTTAAGTCTATTCGGAGTGCATGGTGGGTGTGTCCTGCTTGGGCTAACCGCTAGGCCGAGGATCGGGATGGTACTCGTAGGAGACGTAACGGCTTTCATAGAATTCATTGAGTTCGAGACGTGACTCAAAGAGCTCGGACCAAAGTTCATAGCCGTCGGTGAGAGCGTTGCCATCCTGTTCGTAGCCGACTTGATCGGGATGCGCCTCAAGGTTCAGGTCGGCCGCATAGGCAACGGATTCCTTGTCGGCTTTGGCGAAGGCCTCATCCTGGTCGTTTGCCTCGAAGGCGACGATGCGCTCCTCAAAGACGTTGGTTCCATCGTCTTTGGTTCCGAAGGCATACACCGTCCTTATCGCGTACCACCCCATGGCAGCTCCTACGCAGCCTGACGTCCGAATTGGGCCGACCCGGAAGTGGGCTCGGTCTGAATGAATTGCCAGCGCATAGTCTATCGACGCCCACGGGAAGGCTCGCACCCCACACCGTCGTTGTCACGGTCCAGGTGAGGCCCGTAGCCTGGATCGCCGCGATGGACCGGAGCCGCCCCCGCGGCACGGGCCTCCGTACAGTTGGCAAATGCGCGACTGCCCGACGTAGATCCTGAGGGGGAGAAGCTACTGGCAGGCGCATAGGAGCTGCGTGGAGGGAGTGGAGTGCTTCCGCCCCGGTGGCAGTGATAGTCACCCGTTTTGCGATTGGTGTGGCAGCCGTCCTTGTTGAGGCCGCCGCCATGCGCCCACGCGTTTCCGGTGATGGCCAAGGAAACGAGTGCCATAAGCGTTGAAATGAAAGATCGCACACAGCCCCCTGATGCGCGGAAAATCCCATTGGACCGTGGATGCGCGGCCTGGCACGATCCTCGTCGAGTCGTTGGCCGACGTCAATCATCGCAGACGCTGAGGCTGCTTCTGCATCTCCGTACGGCGATCGGCTCAGTCATTGCCGGTCAGGCTGACCGCCAGGAATTTTTGGGCGCCAACCCTATTGGCACGATCAATGGACTACGACAGGCCGCGCAGTATATCCAGCTTGTTGGGCGGGGCATCCGTTGCCATGAAGTCCGGGATGGTGCGTGGCGTTCGCCTGGGGCGGGAGAGGAATTGCACCGGCCACTCTGCCACCCGACGTTGCTTGACATGTACGTACCGCCCAGGCTCAGGCTCGTCTATGTACTCGTCCTGCAGGATCAGGGCCAGAGGCTCTTCCGAGCCCTGCGTGTCTTGCGAGAACGCCAGCGCCTCCTCATACGTTTCGAAGGGATAGTAGTAGTCACTCCCATCAGCGAGGTCCGGTGCGCCGCGCTCCGGGTGACACCAGACCCGATACTCTAGAACGGCGTCCCATACGTAGCCGCCACCAGCCTTTGCGCTCGCTGGATACGTGCCAACGAGCGCTGGATCTACAACTGGATGCGATGGAGCTGTCATTGGTACCTGGCGCCTGAATCTAACCCGATTCGCGAAGCGGACTCAGCTTTAATGAATTGCTATACAGCATAGCGCTTGAGAACTGAAACTTCCGCCGATGGCGCTAGCCAAAGTTCGAGGTGGTAGCTGTCATTGCCGGCCAATCCATCAGCAGAAAGCGAGCTCAGATTCGCATAGCTGACACGAACACGATAAGTGCCGGCCGGGACATCAATACGCGCTGCATCAGGGAAGTAGTCGGTGCATCCAGCAACAACGATACGTCCGCTCTGAATTGAAAGGGAGCATTCAACTATCTGGTCGAATCCGTCCTGATCCAACGGAGGCTCTCTGTCCAGGATCTCTATGGTCACCGGCACGTCCATGTTACGGACGGTGCCTATGCCGATGACGCCAGGAGCAACCGCGAGAAGGCGATTCGAGGCGTCTTCGGTCCAGGCGTCGCCGAGGCTGCCGTCAACGGGCTCGTCCTGCAGGTAGAACTGGTTGTAATCGGCGTACAGTTCGAAGTCGTAGCGCGGCATGGGTGCGACCTAATACCTGAATTGAACCGAGCCGCGAGGAGGGCTTCAGCTTGAATGATTGTTAGCGTCCGCCTATGGCTGAGTAGATACAACGCTCTCAATCCAATCGGTGTAATGGCTCAAGCGGACATTGCAGGTGATTTGACCATACTTCCCGGGCGTCCTGGCAGCGCTTTGAGGATCCGACCATGACGTCAGGCCGGCCACCAGCCAACCCTTGTCAGCCTGGATAAGGACGGGCCCGCCACTGTCGCCACTTCCTGAGCCGCCCTCAAGGGGGAGGGCGTCCGACGGCTTGTCGAACATATAGCAGAGCCAGCGGCCATCGGCGCTGGTCACCTTGTTGTACGCACGGCGAAGCTCCGTGCGGTGGGAGCTGCTGAATTCGTAGCCGGTGACTCCGTTACCCGTAGCGCCTTTTCCCATGATCTTGATGGTCTTGCCGAACTCGTCATCGCGCTTGTTGAGTGCGGCTGGAGAGACATCGGTAACGGGTTGTGCCAGTTTGAGAAGCGCGATGTCGTCCGAGGAGGAGAGCACCACCCGGAAAAGCGTCCAATCCCAAGTGGCTAGCGCCTGGTCAAGCAGCGCTTGTGGCGGCTTCTTGTATCCGGGGTGTACCACGAGGCGTTCAACGTCCCTGGATATCCCATTGATGGTGACCTGCTTGATTTCCGATTGCCACGTGACCGCATGGGCGGCGGTCACGACCCATTGCGGTGCGATCAGCACGCCGTGTCCCTCGCCAGGCATGTCGACCAGGGCAGGAAACTCGGAGGCCGGAACCCGATACTTCGAGTCATCGACGTCATCCCGAATGACGATTGCGCTTGCACTGAAGGATACGACCAGCGATGCGAGCAACAAGAGTCGGGTCATATGCGATGCCTTTGGAAGTATCTTCGAGTGGCTATGCCTGGATCAGGCAGGGCCGCAAAACGGCGTCCGCTGGATGAAGCATCAGGTAGCCACGGCGTGTCCCGGCCGCCAACCAAGGAGGCGGGCAGGCAGGAACAGGATCGCCCGCAGAAGCGCGAACATGGCAGAGAACGTGATCCCGACAAGGCGGAACGGCAGGGTGAACAACCAGGCGATTGGCCACAGGACCAAGGCCAGCAAGGCTAGCGGCCAGCACAGAACGAAGAGAAGGCACCAGGCAACGATCGCAATTAGCGCTTTCATGACACGACTCTTTTGGCTCGTGAACGGAACCGGAAGGATTGCAGATCATAGGGCGATGCGACGACTGGCGTGCGACGAACCAGCCAGAGCGTCGGATGAAACGCCAGATGTGGCGACGAACTTCCCTGCGGCCCAACGCCTGAATTGAGCCGCGCGAAGTGGCATCGGCTTGAATGAATTGTTATACCTCGCGCAGCAACTGAGCAAATGCCTGCGACGCAACGGCAATGGCTGCTAGGACGGCACCTGCTGAGTTCCAGCGCACCTGCGCCTCCATGGTTTCCTTCAACTCAGCACCGAAGAGTTCAATGCCGCCAAGGTTTGGCTTTTCACCAGTCTTCTCGGCACGTTTGCGACGCTTCTTAAGTGCGGCCTCCCTAGTCACCTTTACGTTGCTAGCATAGAGCCAGGCTCCAGCGGACATGAGGCTAGTAATGACGGAGAGCCATGTGAGTATCATTGCCAGCATGCTTGCACCGTATAACGCCTGAATTAAGCCGCGCCGCGAAGCGGCGTCGGCTTGGATGAATTGTTAGGTCACTTTGTAATAGCCATTGAATGCGAGTTGTATTGTGCGCAGGAGAGGGTATATCTCAGAAATTGCATTACTGCGAGCCGGGCCGCACTTTGCAACAGCAGAGCGAATCTCAGCTAAAAGCTCGTCAATTGAAAGAAGTGCTGCTTCACCTAGCGTGTCGCGGCCTTTCGGGTGAGACGGTAGCACTGCGATATGGCGTACTGGGGTTTCTGGCGGAAGCCAGCCAAACACTTCTGAGAAGACATACTTCTTTGCGGCGGAGAACTTCTTGGCAAATCTTGCCTCGCGCATGTCCCAAGTGTGTGCGTCAAGAGAGGGCTCGTAGTGGACAAGGTCCTGCGTCTTGGGGTTGTATGCGAGGACGTCAAGCTCCATTTCCCATCCTCCATGTTTTAGCAGACCGACTTTGACATTTCTGCGTACCAGATAGCCTTGCCAGTCTAGGTATTCGACGATTAGCTGTTCAAGATGCGACATGGATTGAAAGTGGTCTAACGCCTGAATTAAGCCGACCCACGAAGCGGGTTCGGCTTGAATGAATTGTTAGACCTGCCAACCGCGGGGCTGGAGCCCTCAAAGTGAAACTCTACCGGAATCTGGTGGTGGCAGGCTTGCTCTCGCGACGGATAGCGCCACTGTGCTACAGCGGAAAGGATGGCGTCGTTGTAGCCAACTGGTTGGCCGCGACTGCGGCCGATGGGGTGCCACTCCGCCGAGACAATGACCGGGGACTGCACATGCCCGGTAGGCCCAATGACAAAAGCGACTTGGGCTTTGCCAGAAAACTCATTGTGTAGCCGGGGTGGCAGCCTTGGTGCAACTGTAGCTGTAGGGGCAAGCCCGAACGAGCAGCGCGGGGGCGGCGCAGCTGCAGCGCACGCGCACAGCGCGATGCCGAGAGAAAAAACTATCAAGTTGTAGATTTCTCTCATGGCAGGTCTAACGCTGGAGTTAAGCGGCACGCGTTAGCACGTCCGCCTTGAACGAGTGGTTAGGCGCAGCGGCGATGTGGCTCATAGAACAGCCATCCAGTCCTGCGCCTCTACGTGCTTGAAGAACGAGTCGAACGCCTCGTAGGAAAAGTCGAGTGTAATTGAGTGCCCGCCCTTAGGATGCCGTTCGATAGATTGGATACGTTGCACCCCGGGCGCAGTTCCGATGAGCTCACGCAAATCGCGGACATCCGTATCTATGTGGGTCCCTTCGGAGCGTCGTCGCATCAGCCGAACGTGGAAGTGCATTCTAACTTGCCGCCTAACACTTGAGTTAAGCCGAGCTGCGGAGCGGCGTCTGCTTGAATGAATGGTTACGCCGCAGTGCCACGGAGTTTTCGGCGCGAAATTATGCCAGCGATAAGCATGGCGACCCCCAAAAGGAGAAAAAGGTAAGGCAGATAGCCCGGCCAGGGTAGCTCAGTAGGGACCATCCGAAAGAACCGTTGGGAAGCCTGTCCATCGCTTGGTAGCATCAAGGAGATCGGAAGCTGATCCAGGAGTAGCGGCGTGCCGAGTAGCCCGGTCAGCGCAACTAGCGCGCCGAGCACTATTACTAGGTTTGCGAGGATCTTCTTCATGAGGCCTAACACCAGAATTAAGCCGACCCGCCAAGCGGGTTCGGCTTGAATGAATTGTTAGGCCGCAACCAGGCCACCATGCGGATTAAGGAGCGCATACGTCACAAAGATTAGCGCTCCGATCCCCCATACCGCGAGCCATGACCAATACTGGCGCGGGTGCTCAATACGACTATAGCGTGCGATCCACCACTGATCGAGCGCATATCCAGAAAATAATTGCAAAATGAATGGTATGGCCATGCTTGAGGCGAACATCAGGCGGCCAACACTCTTGTCGAGCGCGAATAGGCCACTGCTAGCAACGGGAAGCAAAGCCAAGCCGCCGCATAGCGCGAACAACCACAAGAATGATCGTCCTTTTATCCGCTCGCCCATATCTAGCATTTCCACCTAACACCTGAATTAAGCCGAGCCGCGAAGCGGCTTCGGCTTGAATGAATTGTTAGGGCCCATTTGCGACCTTTGGCAGGTAGAAGTACGCCCCTAGTAGGGCAGTAGCGAAGAACATAGCCAGGAATAGGTTGAGCGCGGCGATAACGGCGGCCGCAAACAGCCGCACCTCAACAGGACGGCTCGAACGCCACAGGTACAGACCGGCCACTGCAGAAGTCACCGCGCCAATCCAAAGGATGGCTGGAGTGCTGGGAAGCCAAGCGGACCAGGCCCGCGCGACCATTGGTACGCGCAGCCCGTACGCCTCCAACTGGGTCTCAGGAAAGACCGACATAACTTGAAATAGGAAGCCGCCCGTGATGGCAGCGCCGAAAAGCCCGCAGAGGTAAATCCAGACACCGATGATGATCTTTGGCATGGGGCCTAACGCCTGAATTAAGCCGACCCGCGAAGCGGGTTCGGCTTGAATGAATTGTTAGGTGCCAACCAGATTGCCCGGCACCACGATGGACGCGCCAAACATTACACCAGGAGACCTGGGTTGCTGCAGCCAGGGCCTGCAGCGGACCGGGAAGATCGGACAGGCCTAGTGGGGTCTTCGGGCGACTCTGCAGCTCATACCCACCCAAGCCCTGCCGGGTTGTGCGATGGACGTCCGACCAATCATAGGCAAAGAGACCCCGCTTGGAAAAGGCAACAAAGTCGTCTGGCCGAGAAAGAGTCACGAGCAGATCCATGCTGGATGTTTCCGGCAGTGATAGGACAAGCTCCTCGGCGGCATCTGCGGAGACGAGCGCTGTGGTCGGAATCGGCCCCTCGCCGCCGGTTGTAAAGATTGCCACTTGTCCAATGGCATCAATGGCGAGCCACGCAGCATCAACTCCTTGAAGATCGCTGGGGGTAACCATTGGCACCTAACACCAGAATTAAGCCGACCCGCCAAGCGGGCTCGGCTTGAATGATTTGTTAGGCCGCGCCCGACTGATCACGCGACCACCCCAATTGCCCTCAACCGGTCAGCAACCTGCGTCAACGCCTGCGGGTGAGGTTGGAGCTTACGCAGAAAACGAGTGCGCCACTTAGTCCAGTTTGCAGCGACTGAAGGATCTGCCTTTGCGGAAGCACCAGGGTCGTCGTCAAAGCCGAACTCGAAACCGCAGCTACACATAGCAAATGAGGCGCTACCGTCGCTGTAGTAGGGCTGCTCGGCGAGCTCGACGCTGCCGCACACTGGGCAAGCCCAACTCCCAGACTCCGAACGGTACAAAGTTGCATCGGTGCCGTCTCTGAGAGTTACACGATGAGCTTCCATAGCGGCCTAACGCCTGAGTTAAGCCGCGCCGCGAAGCGGCGTCGACTTGAATGAATTGTTAGGTGGCATGCGCCTGCATAGTAGCCACCAAAAGTTTGTTGACCGCTTTTGCTGCCAAGGACGCGTTAGCAGAAAAGCCATGACAGCTCACAATCTGCCGGCCATCCATGGCGAGCGACTCACTAAAGTATGAAGTGTCACTCCACCAAGTAAATCTGGCAATGGCGTGGGGGAAGTCGAAGTCGAAGCGCACGGCGGAATTATCCGTCGGGTCGCCGTAGGTGATCTCGCAGGGAGTGTCAATACCGAACAAGACACATCCGGCGGCCCTGCTCTCAATCAGTTGTCGCGGAGTCTGCTCCATGCCACCTAACGCTTGAGTTAAGCCGCGCCGCGAAGCGGCGTCGGCTTGGACGAATTGTTAGGCCCCATCTTCTGGAGCCCGCGCGACGTCGCTTTCGACCTTTCCCCAGTCTATGACGCTCGAGAGCCATGGCCAGATGCGGTGACCCTGGCGTGCGCTGACGAGGAGCCCAAGAACAAGCCCGATGCCAGCCGCTACGACATTAGGCACGTATGTGGCGCCGAACGTGTAGGCGAAGAGCGCTGCGAAGACTACAAGAACGGCGATCCATTGGAGCAGCGGCCAGCGACTTGCCCAGAGCGAGCCGAAGAAAGTGCCGGACCGCGAGCGTGCCGCCAGCAAGCTGACAAGGAAAGCCTTACGCGCGGCAGCTTCATTGCTTGTCATGGGGCCTAACACCTGAATTAAGCCGAGCCGCGAAGCGGCTTCGGCTTGAATGAATTGTTAGGCCTCATAGGGACTGCACCAGCTCATTAAGCGCTGATGCTTTCCATACAATGCCCAAATCCGACTCCGCATTTATGCGGCCGCTGTATATGCCAATGAACTTCCAGACGGGGCCGCCAAACATTGCTTGGCTCCCGTCAGCCATGGGTACGCCACCTGCACTCCGATATGCAATGACCGGTGAGCCAGACTGGCCTTGACGACTACGGCAATCAATTAGCAATACGGGCAGATCATTGAAGTCAATGTCTGCCTCCGATGCCATGAATCCCGTGGCCCATACACCGAAGGCACCACCGGCGGTAATGCCGAACGGGAAACCAATGACACTCACTGTATCGGCCGGACCGACTGATATGGCTGGACCAACGTTTGCGGTGTCGTAAGGGTAAAGAACGACATCATCGAGCTGAGTCAAAGGGAGGGCGACGAAATCAGCCTTTGCGCCAAGTACGGGGTGTTCACGCCACCTGGGAGTGTCATCGGCATAAAGAGGCTCAACTCTTGGCACCCACTGGCCTAGATGACCGTTGCGATTGTGGACAACCGCAATCTCATTGGGTATGCCGCCAGTATTGGAAAGCGGCGCACCAGTGTCCTGGTGCCTGCCAGTGACGTTGTGCCGATTAGTTACAAGATAAGGACCATTCGCAGCTTGAACGACAAAGGCAGTTCCGGTGGACAGTGGCTGTCCATTGAACTGCATCTGTATGAGAAGCGACTGGACGGAGGGTTGTGCGATGGTTGGCATGAGGCCTAACGCCTGAATTAAGCCGACCCGCGAAGCGGGTTCGGTTTGAATGAATTGTTAGGTGTGCCGCCCATGATCTCTACGTGCATCCCCAACGTCATTGGCGGAAACATGTGGCGAAAGGTTACCTGCCAGCCATTGTCAGTAGCCAGAGAATACTGACTGACAGTGTCTTCTCCTAGCGGATCGGACTCCTCAATCTCGACAATGGAGAAAGGCAAGAAGGGAGTTGCCTCGACCAGTGGTACTGCCTCCACAGTGTGGCCACTAGGTGCAACGAAATGCAGTGCCTCGGACGCACAGGGCTGGAGGGTGAGGCCAAGGCCAGGATATCGATCCGGTCCCAGGTCCACCTCGCATGGGCTGATCTGGATGAGATCGCCGTCGGCTAACTCTAAGAAGGCATCGAATCCAACGATGGGCAGCGTGAGCTCGCCCACCCAGGCCGGATGGACTCCATCTGATCGGAAGATCCAGATGTTACGGACAGCTTTTCCGAATAGTAGAGATGCTTCCACGGACACCTAACGCCTGAATTAAGCCGACCCGCGAAGCGGGGTCGGCTTGAATGAACTGTTAGGGCTCATGCCGGGGAGTTGACAGTGACCGATAGTCGGTGTCAGCAGGAACCCAGAACAGGAAGCCCGAATTGGAAATCTCCAACGTGTCCGATAACCCACGCTCTCGCAGTTCTCGGCACAGTCCATCAATGCCCTCGGATGTTTGGATGATGTATCCCTCGGAGAGCACCTCACCGTAATGCTTCTCTGTGTTTTGATGGGCGAGGCTAACGAGATCGTTGGTGGAAGCGCCGATAGACCAAACATGTACGTCTTGGTCCGTGGCGTAGGTCTTGATGCGCCATGCGCCCTTGTCAGTGGCCAGGAACTGAACCGTGTCAAAAACATCCTTAGTCCCCTCTGCCTCAGAGTCATTGAGGTAGCTGCTTTGTACTGTAAGGAAGAAAACCACGAGTACAATCTTCATGAGCCCTAACTACTATTGGACCGCCTAAAAGCGGTGTTGCGCCAAGTATCGGCTAACGCCAGAAGTCTGGGAAGGGGGAATTCCTACTTCGTAACAATGACTTGCCGGATGGCAACCGATGGTCTTGGCGTCGATGCTGGTTGCGTTATCCGACGGTTGAGCAGGCGTATGAGTTACACCCGTGACGATGCAGGCGTAACGACGTGCCTGGCGCCCAAGCTGCTGGATCAGGTCCGTGGTCGGCTGCGGCTTCGCCACTACAGCCTGCGCACCGAGCAGACGTATGTCGGCTGGATACGGCGCTTCATCCTGGCCAACGGCAAGCAGCATCCAGTGCGGATGGGGCAGGCCGAGGTCGAAGCGTTCCTGACCAATCTGGCGACCCGGGGGCAGGTCTCGGCCGGAACGCAGAATCAGGCGCTGGCGGCGCTGCTGTTTCTCTATCGCGACGTTCTGAGCGTGGAGTTGCCCTGGATGGAGAATCTGGTGCGCGCCAAGCGGCCGCGGCGAATTCCGGTGGTGCTCTCGGCCGAGGAGGTCGCGCGCTTGTTGGTCGCGCTGGAGGGGCCTTGCTGGATGATGGCCGGGCTGCTTTACGGCAGCGGCATGCGGCTGCTGGAATGCCTGCGGTTGCGGATCAAGGATATGGATCCGGGGCGCGGTGAGATCGTGGTGCGTGACGGCAAGGGCGGCAAGGATCGACGTGTGCCGTTGCCAACGCGCCTGCGCGAGGCGCTGCTGCGGCAACGCGACAGGGCGCTGCTGCTGCACGCGGCGGATCTGGCCGAAGGTGCGGGGCGGGCGTATCTGCCGCACGCGCTGGCACGCAAGTACCCCAATGCCGAGGTCGAGTCGGGCTGGCAATACCTGTTCCCGGCCGCGCATCGGTCGGTGGATCCACGCAGTGGTCGGGTCGGCCGGCATCACGTGTCCGAGGAAGTCCTGCAGCGCGCAGTGCGGGCGGCACGGCGCCGGGCTGGCATCGTCAAGCCTGCGACCTGTCACACGCTGCGCCATTCCTTCGCCACCCACCTGCTGGAGGCCGGCCACGATATCCGCACCGTGCAGGAGCTGCTGGGCCACAAGGATGTGGCCACCAGGCAGATCTATACGCATGTGCTGGGGCGGGGGGCGTCTGCGGTGCGCAGTCCGTTGGATGGGCTGGGCGTCGGCGGCGAGCGACGCTAGCGTCAGGAAAAGCAACCCGGCTGTGGGCGTTTGTGGTCACGCGGCGGGATTGCTGGCCCGAGGCCACCCAGAGTTCCTCCCCCAGTGCAGTGCCGGGACGCCATGGAGAGCGCGGAAATCTGCGGTCTTCATGGCAACGTCTCAACCGTCCAACATCGCCTTGTCGCGCACCGCGCCCTTGTCCGCGCTGGTCGCCAGCAGTGCGTACGCCTTCAGCGCGGTGGTCACCTTGCGTGGGCGTACTTCGACCGGCTTCCAGCCTTGCGCGTCCTGCGCGGCGCGGCGGGCGGCCAGTTCGGCGTCGTCGACCAGCAGGTTGATGCTGCGATTGGGGATGTCGATCAGGATCCGGTCGCCGTCGCGGACCAGGCCGATGGCGCCGCCGGCCGCCGCTTCCGGGGAAGCGTGGCCGATCGACAGGCCGGAGGTGCCGCCGGAGAAGCGGCCGTCGGTGAGCAGCGCGCATTGCTTGCCCAGGCCCTTGGACTTCAGGTACGAGGTGGGGTACAGCATCTCCTGCATGCCGGGGCCGCCCTTGGGGCCTTCGTAGCGGATCACCACCACGTCGCCGGCCTTCACTTCGTCGGCGAGGATGCCCTTGACCGCCGAATCCTGGCTCTCGAACACCTTGGCGTTGCCTTCGAACACGTGGATCGATTCGTCCACGCCGGCGGTCTTGACCACGCAGCCATCGAGGGCGATGTTGCCGTACAGCACCGCCAGTCCGCCTTCCTGCGAGTAGGCGTGGGCGACGTCGCGGATGCAGCCGGCTTCGCGGTCGGCGTCCAGCGTCGGCCAGCGCGTGGCCTGGCTGAAGGCGATCTGGGTCGGGATGCCGGCCGGGCCGGCCTTGTAGAACGTGTGCACGGCCTCGTCGTCGGTCTGGGTGATGTCCCATTGCGCGATGGCGTCGGCGAGGGTGCGGCCGTGCACGGTGGCCTGGTCGGTGTGCAGCAGGCCGCCGCGCGCCAGTTCGCCGAGGATGGCGACGATGCCGCCGGCACGGTGCACGTCCTCGATGTGGTACTTCTGGATGTTCGGCGCGACCTTGCACAGCTGCGGCACATGCCGCGACAGGCGGTCGATGTCGCGCAGGGTGAACGGCACTTCGCCTTCCTGCGCGGCGGCGAGCAGGTGCAGGATGGTGTTGGTGGAGCCGCCCATCGCGATGTCCAGGGTCATCGCGTTCTCGAACGCTGCGAAGGTGGCGATGCCGCGCGGCAGCGCGGTCGGATCTTCGGCGCCGTACCAGCGGTGGCACAGTTCCACCGCGGTACGCCCGGCCTTGAGGAACAGTTGCTCGCGGTCGGCGTGGGTGGCGACCACGGTGCCGTTGCCGGGCAGGGCCAGGCCCAGCGCCTCGGTCAGGCAGTTCATCGAGTTGGCGGTGAACATGCCCGAGCACGAGCCGCAGGTGGGGCAGGCGCTGCGTTCGAACGCGGCGACCTTTTCGTCGGAGACGGTCGGGTCGGCGGCGATCACCATCGCGTCGATCAGGTCCAGGTTGTGCTCGGCGAGCTTGGTCTTGCCCGCTTCCATCGGCCCGCCGGACACGAACACGGTCGGGATGTTGAGGCGCAATGCGGCCATCAGCATGCCGGGGGTGATCTTGTCGCAGTTGGAGATGCACACCAGCGCGTCGGCGCAGTGCGCGTTGACCATGTACTCCACCGAGTCGGCGATGATCTCGCGGCTGGGCAGCGAGTACAGCATGCCGTCGTGGCCCATGGCGATGCCGTCGTCTACGGCGATGGTGTCGAATTCCTTGGCCACGCCGCCGACCCGCTCGATCTCGCGCGCCACCAGCTGGCCGAGGTCCTTCAGGTGCACGTGGCCGGGCACGAACTGGGTGAAGGAGTTGGCGATGGCGATGATCGGCTTGTGGAAGTCGGCGTCCTGCATGCCGGTGGCGCGCCACAGCGCGCGCGCGCCGGCCATGTTGCGGCCGTGGGTGGAGGTCTTGGAGCGATAGTCGGGCATGGGGGGGCGTCGTACGGTCGGAAGGCGGGCGGAGTGCTGGCGGAAGCGGTCGGCCCGGCCGGCCGCGAAGGGTTGCATCCGCAACCGTTTGCGCCGCGCACGTGGCCATCCGCCACGTTATCACGCGGCCCGTTCGGCTGCCCTGGCCGGCGATGAACCGGCGCTTGCCGCATGTCGCTGCGACGCCTGGCTGGCGCCGTGGCGTCGCGGATGAATGGGCCTGCGCGCTGCCGGCGATTTCCGTCCCCGGCCGGAACCAGGCATCATCCCGTTCTGTCGTCCGGGAGGGAACCGATGAAGCGATCCAAGAAGGCTGCGCTGTTGCTGATGGGCACCGCGCCGCTGCTGTTCACCGCCTGCGAGCGCGAGGCCAAGACCCAGGAAGGGCTGTACACCTCGGTGGAAGCCTGCGCGGCGCAGACCCACGACATCACCACCTGCCGCGAGGCGTTCAAGCAGGCGCAGCAGCGGTCGGCCGACCAGGGGCCCAAGTACGTCAGCCGCGAACAGTGCGCGCAGGAGTATTCCGCCGAGCGCTGCGTGGAGCAGCGCGACAGCCAGGGGCATTCGTTCATCGGCCCGCTGATGACCGGGTTCTTCCTGTCGCAGATGCTCAACGGCAACCGCATGGCCGGCTTCAACGCCGCGCCCGCCTACCAGGACCGGCAGAGCCAGTGGCAGCGTCCGGCCACCGGTGCCGGCGCGGGCGCGGCGACGGGCCTGCGCGGCAACCAGACCATGACCCACATCGGCGCCACGCCCAACCGCGCGGTCACCGTCAGCCGCGGCGGCTTCGGCAGCTCCAGCGGCGCGCGCGGCAGCGTCGGCGGCTGACCGCCGCGTCCCGCGCCTCGGCAACCAAGGCAAGCACATGCAACGCATCGCGATCGTCGAACGCGGCGACTGGCGCGCGCAGGCCGCCGAGTGCGGCTTCCGCTTCCACACCATCGGCGGCGAACGCTATTGGGACGAACGCGCCTATTACGCGTTCAGCCTGCGCCAGATCGAGCGCGACCTGGAGGATCCCAGCGCCGAGCTGCACCAGATGGCGATGGGGTTGGTCGGGGAGATCGTCGCCAGCGAGGCGTTGATGCAGCGGCTGGCGATTCCGCCGGCGTTCCGCGACTGGATCGCCGAGAGTTGGCGCCGCCG
Organism: Xanthomonas sp. DAR 80977; assembly: GCF_041240605.1. NCBI lineage: Bacteria > Pseudomonadati > Pseudomonadota > Gammaproteobacteria > Lysobacterales > Lysobacteraceae > Xanthomonas > Xanthomonas bundabergensis. Next base: position 443,887 of record NZ_CP162487.1, read on the forward strand.
CGATCCGCATCTGTACGGGCGGCTGGACCTGGCCTACGACGGCAACGGCCCGGCCAAGCTGTACGAGCTGAACTACGACACGCCGACCTCGCTGTTCGAGTCGGCGTTCTTCCAATGGCAGTGGCTGGAAGACCAGCGTGCGCAGGGCCGCCTGGCGCAGGATGCCGACCAGTTCAACTCGATCCACGAGACGCTGGTGGAGCGCTTCGCCGAGCTGGCGGCGCAGCTGCCGCCGCCGCTGTATTTCGCCGCGGTGCGCGAGTCGGAAGAGGACCAGGGCACGGTCGCCTACCTGCGCGACTGCGCGGCGCAGGCCGGGCTGTACGGCGAGGCGATCGCGATCGAGGACATCGGCCTGTCCGAGGACGGCCGCTACACCGACCTGGACGACGGGGTGATCGGCGCGCTGTTCAAGCTGTATCCGCTGGAAGACCTGTTCGCCGAGCGCTTCGGCCAGGCCTTGCCGGGCTCGGGCCTGCGCCTGCTGGAGCCGCCGTGGAAGGCGGTGCTGAGCAACAAGGGCATCCTGCCGCTGCTGTGGGAGCGCCACCGCGGCCATCCCAACCTGTTGCCGGCCGCGTTCGACGACGGCGCCGCCCTGCCGCCGGGCTGGGTGCGCAAGCCGCTGCATTCGCGCGAAGGCGCCAACATCGCGCTGCACCTGGCCGACGGCCGCATGCTGCAGAGCGACGGTCCCTACCAGGGGCCATGCATCCTGCAGCAGGCGCATCCGCTGCCGGCGTTCGACGGCCGCTATCCGATGGTCGGCAGCTGGATCGTCGGCGATGCCGCGTGCGGCATCGGCATCCGCGAGGACGACGGCCCGATCACCCGCGACAGCGCGCGCTTCGTGCCGCATGCGATCGTCGAGGCGGGGCGGCCGGGCGTGCTGTATGCCTGAGCCTGAGCGATACCGTCGCGCGCCAGCGGCCGGGACCCACGCCGGGGCGATCCGGATCACGTGATGCGATCCTGCGCCGTCGCGGCTGCTGCGCAGCGGCCGGGCACCCTGTTTTACTGTAGCCATCCACTCCACGCAGGTGCCACGCCATGGATCGCGATTCGGTCGCGCAACGATTGCAAGAGTTGAAGGACAGTCGCCGCGCCGGCGATGCGCAGCTGCAGCAGCTGGATGCGCGCAGGAGCGAGCTGCAGCAGACGCTGATGCGGATCGATGGCGCGATCCAGGTGCTGGAGGAGCTTCTAGGCGATCGGCAGGAACCGCAGGCTTCGGCGTAGCGACCCTCGGCGCGGTCGCGTTGCTTCCCGGCGCCGCCGATCTCGCCCGGCGAGGCCTGCGGCGACGGTCGCGTGCCTGCGTCCGCCATGGGATCCGGCGATGCGGAGCGCATCGCGCCATCGCGATCGCTGCGTCGCATGCAACGCCCAGGCAACAGAAAACCGGCGGGCATCGCTGCCCGCCGGTCGAACGCCATCCTGGCGTGAAGCGTTGCGGTTACTGCACGCAGGTGTTGACCGTGTTCTGCGCCGAGGCGGTGACGCCGCCCAGGTAGGCGAAGCCATCCGGCAGCGCCGGGCGGGTGCTGGTGTTGTAGAAGATGTTGAACAGATCCTTGACCGCCTGGATGTGCGCGGCGCTGCCGTTGCCGCTGGTGAAGCCGGCCAGGTAGGTGATCGCCGCGATCGGGTAGGCGTTGGTGATGGCGGTGGTCGGGTTCACCAGGCGCACGCAGTTCTTCACCGCCGTGGTGCCGCTGCCCGGCACGGTGTTGACGGTCGCGCCGTCGAGCACGCGGCCGCTCAGCAGCGCCGACGCCGCCAGGGTCACCGGCGCCGGATTGCCGCTGGAATCCTTGCCGAAGTTCTTCGGATCGAAGCCGGCCACGGTCACGTAGCGGGCCGACTGCAGCAGCACTTCGCCGACGTCGGCATAGCCCAGCGCGTTGCTGTTGGTGACGCGCACCGAGGTCACCACGCCGTTGTTGCCGCTGGCGCCGATCGCGCGCGAGCCGTACACGCCGCTGGTGCCGCCCGGCAGGGCCGAGTTGAAGGTCTGGTTCGGGCTGAACACGAAGCCCGACGGCACGTTGCTGGTGCCGTTGCAGGTGCGCGCCAGGTAGCTGGTGAAGGCGAAGGTGGTGCCGCTGCCGTCGGTGCGGTAGACGATCTTGATCGGACCGGTGGTGCCGCTGCCGGACACGCTGCTCCAGTCGCTGACCAGGCCCGAGTAGATCTGGCAGACCTGGGCGGCGCTCAGGTTGAAGCTGGTGGTCGGGGTGCTCTGCGGCAGCGCGATCGCGCCGGCCAGGGTCGGGACCTGGACGATGCCGACGCGGCTGGCGGCGTTGCCGCCACTCAGGAACGCGTTGTAGTCGGCGGTGCTGTACGGCGCGTCGGTGCCGATGAAGTCCGGAGCGGCAGCGGCGCCGCTCAGGCCCAGCGGCGAGACGCTGAAGTCCTGGCAGGCCTGGTTGGCGGCGGTGCTGCCGGCCACGGTGTTCTTGCCGAAGCCGCTGCCGGTCTGGCAATACGACACCTTGTTGGTGCTGCCGTTGCTGTAGGTCAGGAACACCGAGCCGGTGCCCAGGGTCGCGGTGGTGAAGCCGCTGCCCGCGGTGTTGCCGGCATTGGTCGACAGGCGCGCGTTCGGGGTCACGCCGGTGTAGGTGTTGCCGACATACGGCTGCGCCGGGAAGGTGGCGCCGCCGCCGTACAGGTTCTCGGCCGCCATGGCCGAACCGGTGGACAGGGTCGCGATCGCAACGGCGATCGCGCTGATACGGGGGAAATGAAGATTGAGCACTTGCCTCTCTCCTTGGTGAGAAAACGACGGAATGGATCCGGGGGAATTCTTTACCTGTAGCGTGCTGGCGCCATCGACTGGCGCAGAGAAAGGTTGCGCTGGGCAGATGATAATGCGGCGACATTCGTCGGAACGTTTCTTTACCTGTGATGCGCAGTCTGAAATATCCCGCTTGTTATCGCGCTGACATGATGAATTGACCGGAAAATAACGATTAACTCGATGATTTTCTCGGGCGCGAATCGGTGTCTACGAAATGCGCCGGTTTTCGTTTGCCGCAGCGACGCCGCAACGCCGCCGCGGCCCACGTCGCCGCAGTGTCATGGACCGGGCTGGCAGCGCGGATCGTCCACCTTGCAGTCGCCGAACCCGAGCACCTGCACGGTGATGACCGACGGCGCTTCGCGTGGCGTGGAGGTCCCGCGCGCCGCCAGGTCGCCGACCGCATCGGTCACCGCGGCGGCGGCGTTGGAGGCGGCGCTCAACGCGCCGCCATCGACGTTGCGCGCGGTGCCGACGCCGACGGTGTCGCCCTGCACCTGGATGTTGTCGGCATTGGCGACGAACTGCGAGGCCACGATCAGGTTGCCGCTGGCACGGATGCCGGCATCGCCGGCATCGACGGTGCCGCGCGGAGCGACCAGCACGGCGTTGCCGCGCGGATCGTCCGCGCTCAGGCGCAGCGTGGCGATGCCGGCGCCGCTGACCTGGCCGCTGGCATCGAGCACGCAGTACTGGTCCTGGTCGCACAGGTAGCGCGCCCGCGCGCGCTCGGCGCTGGTCTTGCTGCCCTTGCCGGCGTTGATGTCGCCGTTGGAACTCCACAGCAGCAGGTCGCCGCCGCGCTGGGTGAAGATGCGGCTCTGCGCCAGCAGCACGCTGGCGTCGGTGAACACGCCGATGTCGCCTTGCCCCATCGCCAGGATGCCCTGCTGCGCCGGACCGATCAGCACGTTGCCCTGGGCATCGGTCACCACCGGCGGCGCCAGCACGCTGCCGACCTGCAGTCCGCCGCCCGGGCCGAGGATGCGGATGTCGCCGCCGGCCTGGGTCTGCAGGGTGGAGCCGCGCATGTCCAGGGTGCCGGTGGCGCTGCGCGCGGCCGCGCCGTTGGCGCCGCCTTCCAGGTTGTTGCGGGTATAGCCCAGGCGTGACGGGAACAAGGCCTCGATCGCGGCATAGCCGCGCGCGTATTTCTGGAAGTCGGGGCTGGCGGGATTGGCGTAGCCTTCGCCGACCTGCTTGAGCACGTCCAGGAACACGCGTTCGCTGAGCAGGCGCCGGGTGGCGCTCGGCAGCTGGGTGAACTGGCGCCACGCCTCGGCGGACGTCGGCGTGTCCTGCGTGGCCGCGGCGTGCTGCGCCGACGGCGCGGAGGCGGACGCGTCCTGCGCGTGTTGGCGCACGAACGCGAGCAGCCACTGCCGGTAGGTGGCGGTGCTCTGCGCGCTGCCCGGGTCCAGGTACAGCGCGGCCAGCGCATCGGCATCCTCGCCGTTGGCCACGCCGTAGCGCACGACAAGGTCCGCGCCGGACGTGGTGCGGATGCCGCCGGCGTCGCGACTGATCACGTTGACCTGCAGGCCTTTCATGGCCTCCTCGGCCGAGGTCAACGGACCGAGATTGCGCCCGGCCTCCACCTCGAAGGTGCCCGGGCCGGCGAGCGCCATCCAGCCCCAGCGGATGGCGTCGTCCCCGCGTGGCCCGCCCAGGATCGGGGTGTAGGAGATGTCGCGTCCGGCCTGTACCCGGGTCACGTCCGAGGCCCGGTAGTTCTGCGCCCTCAGGTCGAGATTGACGATGTCGCGCCCGGCGCGGATGTCGGCCGGTTTCGGCAACTGCAGGGTCAGCGGATTGAGCATGAAGCCGTCGGCGGCATAGCCGCTGGCCACGTCGCCGTCGCGGCTGTACAGGCGCACCGGTTGCGTGTCGTGCTGGTGCAGGCCGAGTTGCACGCCGCTGCCGGCCGGGTTGTCGTTGCCGTCGTAGTTGCCGGTCTCGTCCAGCATCGCCAGTTGCAACTTGCTCTTGCCGGCGACCAGGGAGTCGTTGAACAGGCGGATGTCGCCCTGCGCCATCGCCTCGAGCTGCCCTTGCGCGGACGGATACAGGCGGCCGCCGGTTTCGAACTGCAGGCTGCCGGCGTGGGCGACCGCCTCCACCCGCGCCGGCAGCACGTTGTCGAACACGCCGTCGTTGAGGATGAGACTGTCGCTGCCGCGGCTCGCATCGCGCGCGCCGTTGCCGAACAGCACCGCCGGCAGCTTGAGCGTGCCGAGGCGGATATCGCCGTTCAAGCTGTCGACGGCGATCGCCGAGGCGCTGCCGTAGTCGGTGCTGGCGCGGGTGCTGTCGCCCAGCAATGCGGCGACGCCGCCGGAGGACAGCACGTAGCCGGGATTGACGATGGCGCCGAGCGACGCGTCGCCGCCGGCGTGGATCGTCCATTGCCCGTCCTGCAGCGCGAACACCGGGTCGACCGCGCTGCTCACCTGCAGCGGCGTGGCCGATCCGCTGTAGCCTTCGCCGCTCAGCGTGAACGCGCTGCCCAGCTTGCCGCCGGCGTCCAGGCGGCCCTGCCCGCGGGCGACGAAGTAGTCGCCGCCGAGCACGTCGCGTCCGGCGTCCACCTGCAGGTCGCCGCCGCCATAGGTCTGGCGGCCCTGCGCGGTCAGCCGGTAGCTGGTCGGCAGCGATACCGACAGTTCGCGGATGTCGCGCCCGGCCTGCACCGCGACGTCGCCGCCGCTGCTGAGCACGCCCTGGGCGAAGCCGCCGTAGTTGATCAGCCCGGCGCTGGGGGTGACGCCGTCGGCACCGGTCGGATTGCCCACCTGCAACCACTGCCACCAGGACTGGCCGACGTAGTTGCCGGCCACGCCGGTGCGGCTGCCGTCGCGATCGAACACCTGGCGGTTGCCGAGGATGTCGCGCCCGGCCTGCAGCAGCAGGTCGCCGGCGGCTTCGGCGTTGGCCTGCGCGCTGACCACCTGGTCGGCGCTGCGGCTGGCGGCGTCGCTGCGCACGATGCGGATGTCGCTGTCGGCCTCGCTGCCGGCGGCGGGCTGGCCGGCGCTGTAGATGCTGGCCGGCGCGTCGGCATCGGCGAAGCGCAGGTCGCGCGCGGCGGCGATCTGGATGCTGCCGGTGCCGGTGCGCACCACGGTCGGCAGCAGCACGTCCTTCTTGCCGCTTTCCTGGTAGCGCTGGTGGCCGTCGAGCACCACGTCGGCGTCGCTGCCGGCGCGCAGCGCGTCGGGGCGGATGCTGGCGAAATCGGCGCCGGCGACGATGCGGTAGCGGCTGCTGTCGCCGCCGATCAGGCTGGTGGTGGCGAGCGGCAGCGGATTGTCGGCGTTGGCCTGCAGCGACGGGGTGTTGTGGGTGGCCGCCGGCAGCAGCGGCCCGAGCACCGGCGCGGCGGGCAGGGCCAGGGTGGCCAGGCCGAACACGCCGGCGTTGGACAGCTCGGTGTTGTACGCGAACATGGCGAGCAGGTAGCTCTGGTAGCTGGCCAGGTAGGTGGAATAGTCGGCGGGCGAGGTCGGCGCGCGCGGCGCCTCCGGCTGGTCGGGGTAGTCCTGGACCGGGTAGCCGTTGTCCGGCGAATAGCTGTAGATCACGCCTTCCAGCAGGCTCATCGGCAGGCCGCCGAGGTCGTGCGGCTGCTGCAGCATGTCCAGCAACTGCAGGTATTGCCCGTAGTACTGCGCGGCTTCGGCGGGGTCGCCGGGGTCGGACGACGGCGCCGGCAGCAGGCCGTCGATGCTGATGAAGGCGTTGTTGAAAGCGTTGTCGAGCAGTGCCTGGTAGGCGTTGGCCGCGCCGCTGTAGGTGCCCTGCGGGCCGCCGCCGCCGAACGGGTTGCGCAGCTGGTAGAAGCCGTCGCTGAGGCTGGCCTTGATGGTCACGCCGCCCTCGGCGCGCAGGGTCAGCGCCGGCGCGTTGCCGTTGTAGCGGAAGTCCAGCTGGTCGCGGTTGGCGCCGGAGCCGAGGTTCCAGTTGCTCATCACCCGGATCTCGCCGCCGTTGATGGCCGGATCCGGATTGCGCAGCTCGATGCCGGGGCGCGCGCGCAGGTTGGGCAGGTTGCCCAGGCGCGCCTCGAATGCGAAGCCGGGGCGTTGCACGAACCCCATCAGCGTGCCGGGGGTGCCGGCGCTGTCGTCGGCATAGCCGTAGAACTGGCGATGCGCGGCGTTGGCGCTGTCGGGAACGAACACGTAGCGGCTGAGGTAATCGGCGATCTGCGCCGGCGTGGTCGGCGCGGCCAGCGCGTTGCCGGCCAGGTCCGACCAGCTGCCGGCCAGCAATGCGCCCTGCGCGTCGTACCAGCCGGCCGGATCGATGATGCCGTCGAAGTGCTTGAGCGGATCGGTGCTGGCGTCGGTGGTGCTCCACACCGCGTAGGCTTCCAGGCCCACTTCGCGCGCGCCGCGCACGCTGGCGCCGTTGGCCACGGTCACGTTGACCTCGCCATCGGCGAGCAGGGGCGTGCGGATCTCCACGCTGCCGCCGGACAGGCCGCCGGCGCTGCCGCCGGAGACATCCAGCACCGCCCCTGCGCCGATCGCGATGGTGCCGGCCGCGCCGGCCTGCACGTTCTGGTAGCCGTAGTCGGCGTTGAGGGTGCCGTCGTCGCGGCCGCTGCTGCCCAGCGTGATCGTGCCGCCGCGCGTGTCGGCGGCGCTGCCGCGGGCCAGCAGCTGGCCGTCGATCGCCACGCCGTGGCGGCCCCACAGCGCGATGCTGCCGCCCTGCGTGCCGGAGGCGTCGATGCTGCCGGCGATGCCGATGTTGCCGTTCGCCGCATCGCGGCCGCTGGCGTCGGCGCCGCCGTCGGCGGTCAGGGTCACCGCGTCGGCGCGCAGCGTGTTGCCGGCCGACAGCAGCAGGTTGCCGCTGCGCGCGTGCAGGTCGATGGCGCCGTCGAAGCCGCCGCCGGCCAGTTGCGCCGCGAGCGGATCCAGCGCGATCGCGCTGCCCGAGTCGAGCAGGAAGCGGCCGCCGCGGCCCTGCGCGGCGTGGCCGTCGAGGGTGCCGGGCAGGGTCACCCGGCCCTGCGCCGCCGCCAGGTTGACGCTGCCGGCATCGGCATTGCCCACGGCCGACACGACGAGGCGGGTGGAGGCATCGGCGAGCACGTCGCCGGCGCTGGCCTGCAGCGTGACCGTGCCGCCTTGGGTCGGCTTGGTGGTGTCGAAGAACGTGCTGGCCACACCGGACGCGTCCAGCGTGGCGCCATCGTGCAGGCGCACCGCGCCTTCGGTACTGTGCAGCGCGATGGCGCCGGAATTGGCGCGGATCAGCCCGTCGCTGTCGATGCTGGCGGCGACCAGGCTGACCCGCCCGCCCAGCGGCTGCGCGGCGCTGGCGCTGCCCGCGCTGCGTTGCAGGCGCAGCGCGCCGCCGGTGAGCAGGGTCTGGTCGGCGCCGGCGTCGGCCAGCAGCAGCGGCGTGCGCAGGTCCACGTCGCGCGTGCCGAAATCGAACTGGCCGCGGTCGCGCACGTACAGCGTCTGCGCCGCATCCACCGCGACCGCGCCGAACCCGGTCAGCTGCTTGTCGCCGCCGGCGAAGGCGACCTCGCGCCCCTGCAGGTGCAGCAGGCCGCCGCCGGCCACGCTGTCGGCCGGTGCCGCGCCGGCGCCCTGGTTGGACAGGGTCAGCTGGTCCGCGCGCAGGGCGACGTCGCCGCCGTCGCCGACGAAGCGGCCGGCGCTGAGGGTGAGCGCATTGCTCACGCGCAGGTCCAGGCCGCCGGCCAGTTGCATGTCGCCGTAGCTGTGCAGGTTGACCTGTTTCGCCTGCGCGAACTGGGCCAGGCTGCCGGCGCCCAGCACCAGGCCGTCGGCCTCGCCGCTGGCCGCCTGTGCGTCCAGCCGCACGTGCCCGGCGCTGGCGTCGATGCGCTGGCCGCGCAGCAGCGCGCCGGCGTCGATCGCGCTGTCGCCGGTGGAATCCAGGCTCAGCGCCGCGCCGCCATCGAGCAGCGCACCGCTGCCGACCTGCAGCCGCGCGCGCGCCTGCGCCGCGTCCGGCACGTTGTCGCGCACGATCGTGGCCGCGCCGAGGCTGGACAGGCGCAGCAGCGCACTGTCGCCGCTGTCGCCGCCGTCCTCGCCGATCAGCAGCGTCGTGGCCGCGCGATCGCCGCTGCCGCCCTGCGCCTGCAGCACGCTGCCGGCGTCCACGCGCACGCCGCTGTCGGCATCGGTGGCGTCGCCGGCAGCGGCCAGCAGCAGTTCCGGCGCGCGCAGCGCGCTGCCGGCATCGTTGCTGACCCGCAGGCGCTGCGCGCTCACATGCAGGCGCGTGCCGTCGGCGCTCTGCTCGCGGGTGCCGCCGAGCAGCAGGCTGCCGGCGTTCATCGCATTGAGCGCGCTCGCCTCCACGCCGACGTAGCCGGCCGTGGCGGTCTGGCCGGCGCCGAGCACCTGCAGCGCGTGCGCGGCGATGTCGATCTGCGCGGCGTTGCCGCCGCTGGCCGCGGCGGTGTTCAGCGTCGCGCCCAGGCGCAGCGCGTCGCCGGCGGCCAGGACCAGTTGCCCACCGTCGCGCGGCAGTTGCGGCGTCGCGTTGCCCTGGCTGGCCGCCTGTGCGGCGAAGAACGCATTGGCGCCGGTGCGGGTGTATTCCGAGTACAGGCCCCAGGTCGCCGCCGACTGCACCTCGAACAGCTGGCTGCGCGCGCTGCGGGTGCCGCTCAGGGTATCGACCAGGTAGCCGGCGACCACCGCGGTGCCGTCGGCCGCGACCAGGTTCTGCGCGGCGGTGGCGTCGGCGCTGCCGCTGCGCGCGACCACCCGGTAGGCGCCGGGCAGGGTGGCGTACTTGGCCGGCAGCAGCGTGTAGTCGCCGTCGGCCAGGCCGGGCACGCCGCTCAGATGCACGGCGCTGCCGAGCGCGGGCGTGCCGCCCTTCTGCTCGAACGCCGCGTCGCTGGCGGCGACCGGCGCCTGTACCCCGGGCACGATCGCGTAGACGGTGCGGCCGTCCGCGTACAGCGGGACCTGGGTGGCGCTGCCGCTGGCATAGCTGGTGTTGGTCGAGGACAGCAGGTCGCGGCTGCCGCCGGTGCCGGGCACCCATTCGCTGGCCTGCAGGTCGCCGCCGCCGGACAGGTCCACGCGCGCGCCGGGCGCCAGCGCGACGCTGTCGGCGTCCAGCCGGATCTGCTTCTGCGGCGGCGCGCTCAGCGCGGTGCTGCTGCCTTGCGCGCTGCCGTCGTAGCGCCATTGCGCGCCGTCCACGGTGCTGCCGTACGGCAAGGTCGCGCCTTCCAGCGACACCGAGGTGAGGCTGCCGGCGCCGAGGCTGACCTCCAGGGTCGGGGTCAACGTGCGATTGCCGAACACCGCGCGCGCGGCCGCGTCGTCGAGCGCGCCGACCCCGAGCAGCAACTGCCCGCTCGGCGCGCGCAGGCGTCCGTCCTGGGCGATGCGGGTCGCATCCAGCGCCAGCGTGCCGCCGGCCGACAGCGGCAGCGCCGGCAGCTCGCCCTGCGCCTCGATGCGGATGCGGGTGTCGGCGCGGCTGCCGTCGCTGCCCAATGCGCCGAGCGCGCGCACCAGGAAGGTCTCGCCGCTGGCCGGATACAGCTGCGCGGCGTTGAACGTCAGATTGCCGGCGGTCAGCAGTTCGCCGGCGCGCGGCGTGGCGATGCCGTTGGCGTCGAGCAGGTAGGCATAGGCGGCGGGCGTGTGGAAACGCAGCGCGCCGCTGCTGGACAGGCGTGCCTCGCCGACGCCGTCCAGCGCGAACTGGCCGCCGAGATCGATCTGTGCGGCGTTCACCGTCAGCGTGGTCGCGCCGGGCGCCTGCGGTTCGGCCAGCACGGCCGCCGGGCTGGTCGGCGACTGCCAGCCGTTGAGGCCGACGTAGGCGGCGCTCAGGCTGACCTGGCCACTGTCGGCGAGGCTGCCGAACCCGGTCGCGTCCTCCGCCAGCAGCGCGTAGCGCGGCGCGTTGAACAGCAGCGCGCGCGACAGCGACAGGTCGACGTCGCCGGCGAAACCGACCGGCACCTGCGCACGCAAGTTGCCGGTCGGCGCCTGGTCGCCGACCAGCAGGGTGTCGATGCCGCTGCCGTGCAGGCGGTCGGCGGCGAAGTACAGCGGGCCGGGCGTGGCGGTGGCGCCGGGCAACGGCGCATCCGGCTGCGCGCCCTGCGGCAGGCGGCTGTCGTGCTGGGTGAAGATCACGCCGCTGGGACCGGCGAGCAGTTGGTTGCTGCCTTCGGCCAGCTTCAGCGGCAGCAGCGCCAGGGTACCGCCGCGGTCCTGCGCGCTGCCGCCGCCGGCGCGGATGCTGCCGTCGAAATACAGGCCGGTGCTGGCGGCCAGGTCCAGGCGTCCGCCGGCGCTGCCCACGGTCTGCGCCTGCAGCGTGTCGCCGCCGCCGATGAGGGCGTTGCCGCTGGGCAGGTCGAGCACGGCGCTGGTGCCGGACAGGTCCAGCTGCGCGCCGGCGGCGACCACGATCGCGCCGCTGTCGTTGCTGAGGGTGATGTGGCCGCCGTCGAGCACGCGCCCGCTGCGTGGCCGCAGCAGGCCGCTGGCGCCGGGTTGCAGGGCGGCCTGCGGGTCGAGCAGGGCGATGCCGGAGACGTCCAGGCGGCTGTCGGCGCCCAGCCATACCGCCTTGCCCGGCGCCGCATGGGCCTGGCCGCGGTCCACCGCCGGCGCCGCGGACAGGCCGTAGCTGGCCGAGGTGTCGCCGGACACGGCGATGCTGCCGCCCTGCGCCTGGATGCCGCCCAGTATCGCGACCTGGCCGCGCCCGCCGATGCGCACGTTGGCGCCCGGATCCAGCAGCAGCTGCGCGCCTGCGTCGAGCAGCACGCGGCCGCTGGCGCCGCTCAGGCTGGGATCGCCGGCGACGCGGCCGAGAAAATCGCCGCCGCGCAGCGCGAAATCGGTGGCGGGGCGGTAGAACGGATCCAGTTGGCCGAGCGTGGCGTAGCCGTTGCCGCCGGCCTGCGCCGCGCCGGCGACCACCGCACTGCCGCTGGCGGCGCCGCGCAGCGCCTGCAGGTTCGGGAGCAGGTTGCGCTGGCTCACCCGCAGCTCGGTGCCGGCGACAATGGTGGCGTCCTGTTCTGCGGCCAGGTCGTAGCCGCCGAAGCTGTTGTCGGCAAAGAAACCCGCATCCAGGTGCAGTACGCGCGCATCGCCCGGCGCGCTGCCGCCGATCTGCACGCCGAAGGCGCGCAGGCTCAGCGTGCCGCCGCCGGCGAAGTTGTCCGCGCGCAGGCTGGCCGGGTCGAACTGCAGCAGCCCGGCGCCGGCGGCCACCGGCAGGTCGGCGGTGTAGGTGGGCGCGCCGGGATTCTCGTTGGACGGACGCACGTAGGTATGCAGCGCGATGTCGCCGCCATGGCCGAGCGGCCGGCCGTCGCGCATCGCCAGCGCGCCGTCGGCATCGACGTAGCCGCCGCCGGAGGCGTCGAGCACGGCGCCGGTCGCGATCAGCAGCGAGGCGCTCTGGTCGCTGTTCTGGCCGGTGGCCGCGTCGGTGAGCCGGGCCTGCAGCGCGTCGAGGGCGATGCTGCCGCCATCGACGAAGGCGCTGCCCTGCGCTTCGGTGCCGAAGCGGCGGTCGTCGTTGATCCAGCGCCCGCTCACGTCCAGCCGTGCGTCCGCACCGAGCAGCAGGTCGCCGTGGCCGAGCGACTGCTGGGTGTTGCCGGCTTGCCGCGGATCCTGCGCGTAGGCGAAGCCGCCGCTGCTCTGCAGCGCGATCTTGCCGGCATGCGCGGTCAGCGTGCCGTCGATCTCCAGGCGCTGCGCCTGCAGCGACATCGTGCCGCCGTCGGCGACCTGCAGCGCCGCGCCGGCGGCGACCTCGATCACCGGCGCGTTGCCGATCGCCAGCGTCTGCAATCCGCTGCCGTTCACCATGCGCGTGGACAGCTGCGACCAGAACAGCGGATTGTCGCGGTCCTGCGCCGGGGCCGCGCTGCCCGGCAGCGCATCGGCGCGCGTCTCGAGCGTCAGCCCCTGCGGCAGCGCCGTGGCGTCGTCGACGATGCGCCAGCTGCGTTGCTCGCGGCCGATGTCGCCGTTGACCGACAGGCCGATCGTCGCGTTGTACAGGCCCACATCGCTGTCGATGCGCAGCGCGCCGCCCTGCGGCAGGGTGCCGTTGGCGATCTGGTAGCGCCCGGCGAGCGCCTGCGCGGACAGGTCGCCGGCGAGCAGCGCCACGCCCGGTTGCTGGCCGCTGCCGCTGGCATGGCGGCCGAGTTCGATGTTCAGCGCACCGGCATCGCCGCCCTGCAGATAATCGCTCTCGTAATAGCGGCGGCTGCCCAGCAGCGGGTTGGCGAACTGTTCGCTCACGCCCCAGCGGATGTGCGCGACGGTCTGCGTGCCGGCCACGCCCAGGTAGCGCAGCGACGGATCGGCGCTGGCCAGGTCGTACAGGCGGCCGTCGGCGCCGAGCAGGCGCGGCGTCTCGACCATGCCGCCGAGCATGTGCACGTAGCCGCCATCCATGTTCACCTGCGCGCCGGGCGCGATCACCAGGTCGCGCGCGCCGATGTTGATGGTGCCGCCGTCGAGCAGCATCTCGTCGATCGTGCGCGGCACCTGGTCGACGTAGCCCTGCGCGTTGAGCAGCGGGCTGCCGACCCAGGCCTGGCCGTCCTCGCGCACGCCGCTGGCGCGGCGATCGAACTGCAGCGCCTGGCGGAACAGCGCGCCGTCGCGCTGCAGCGGCGCATCGGCCAGTTCGTTCTGGCCCACGCGCGGGATCTGCACCAGGTTGCTGCTCATTGCCTGTTGCACATCGGCGATGCCGGACACGTCGAGCCGCGCGCCGCTGTCGATCAGCAGCCGGTTGTTGAGCTGGGCACGCCCCTGCAGCCGGCTGGTCTCGCTGCCCAGGCCGATCAGGTTCACGGTACCGCCCGGGGCGAAGGTGAGCGACTGATCGCGCAACTGCACCTGGGCGCCGGCCAGGACCATCGTCGGGCCGACGAAGGCCAGGTCGGCGGCGTTGCTGGAGGTGGTGGTCTCGCCATCGTGCTCGGGCAGGATGGCGGTGACCGAGCCGGGCGCCAGCTCCAGCGCCCCGCCCCGGTAGTTGGCCAGCGCGTCGCCGCCGACCAGGGCCTCCTGGTTGATCGCCAGCAGCATCGCGCTGCCCGGGCGGCTGATGCTGGTGCTGGCCTGGACCAGGCCGCGCTGCTGCACGCTGTAGCCGGCCAGGGTCGCGTTGCCGCGGGTGGCGGCGACGATGCCGCTGTTGTCCAGCGTGCCGATCGCGGAGCGGTCGCCGGTCGGCGAGAAGAAGCCGCTGAAGCCCAGCGGCATGCTGTTGCCGCTGCTGGTCCCCAGCAGCTGCTGCAATTCCTGCGACTGACGCAGGCCCAGCACCGCCGCCAGCATCGCCTGCCCGTCCTGCGCGGTCACCGTGCCGGCGTTGCTGACGTTCGGCGCGGCGATCAGGGTATAGCCCTGGCTGCCGCTGGCGATGCGCGCGCCGCTGTCGATGCGGATGTCGCCCGGGGTCTGCCCGGCGGCCATGCTGTCCAGCCCGGTCAGCACCGTGCCGCTCTGCCCGGTTGCGCCGAACAGGCCGCGGGCCAGGAAGGTCTGGTCGCTGAGCGCGCGGTTGGCGTCGAACAGGTCCAGCGACGACACCAGCAGCGAATGCACGTTGACCTGGCTGGCGCCGCCGAACAGCACGCCGTTGCGGTTGAGCAGGTAGACCTGGCCCGGCGCCTGGATGCTGCCCAGGATCCTGCTCGGCGCCGCGCTCGGGTCGTTGACCCGGTTCAGCGCGATCCACTGCGCCGCGTCGCTGCCGCCGGCCGACTGGTCGAACTGCAGCACGGTGCGGCTGCCGACGTTGAACGTCTCCCAGTTGAGGATCGCCTTCTTCTGGGTCTGCTGGATGGTGACCTGGGTGGTGCCGCCGACCACCTGTTGGGTCGGCGCGCGCGCGCCCAGCCACACGTTGCGCTGGCCCAGGCGCGGATCGTCGCTGCGCACCGCGCCGGGATCGATGATGGCGCCGTCGGGCAACTGCAGGCCGCCCTTGCCCAGGCCATCGGGGACCATGCCGGCTTGCGCGGCCTGCGCCGCGGCGCGCGCGGCGGCCTGGGTCGCGTCCAGGGCCTGGCGCGCCTGCGCGGCGCGCTGGAACGCCTGCAGCGAGGTCTGCGCCAGCTTGCTCGCCGCCGCCGACTGCAATCCTTGTTGCTGCGCGGCGGCGGCCGCCTGCGCGCCCGGATCGGCGCCGCGGCGCACGAACGGACTGCTCTGCGCCTGGCTGCGGCCGACCAGGGCGGCCGAGATCGCCACGCTGAGCAGCAGCAGGCGAAGGGGACGGCGGGTGCGGCGGCGGTTGCGGGGCATGGCGGCGATCTCGGTAGCGGCGCGTCAGCGCGCCGGAGCGAACGGAGTGGGGAGGTAGCGCGGCTGCGGCCGCTGCGGCAGCAGCGAGCGGCCGTAGGCATCGCCGTAGCGCTGGCGCAGCGCGGCCGGCGTGGGCTGCCCGCGCTGCAGCGGATCCAGCGTGGCCGCGGCGGCGGCCAGCGGCACGGCGCCGGGGCGGGCATTGGCCGCGGCGGCGCGCAGCGTCTGGTTGAGGCAGTCCAGGTGGCCGGCGACGTCTTCGCCGACCCGCACCTGCACGCACGGCGCGGTCGCCGGCGGCGTGGCCGGCGCGGCGCGCGCGTGCAGCGCCAGCGCGGCCAGCGCGAGCGATGCAAGCGCGGCGCCGCCGCGGTTCATTGCGCGGTGTCCTGCAGCGCCGTGGCCGTCGCTGTGGCAGCGATCGCGGTTGCGCCGGCGCAGGCCTGGGTCTGCGCGTGCTGCTCGGCCAGGCGGTCTTCCAGCGCGCGCACGCGGTTCTCGCGGGTCACCCTGGCCATGCCGAACATCTCGCGGCCGTGGCTGCGCACGAAGCGCACGAACGCCGGGTCGCGGTACAGCGCGGCCAGTTCTCGCGCGGTGGCGTACAGCGCCTCGCTGCCGCGCGCGCACTGCGCCATCCGCGCGCGCTGGCGCTGCAGTTCCGCATCCAGCGCCGCCTGCGTCTGCGCCTGCTGCGCGACGGCTTGCGCGGCCTTGGCCTGCGCCTGCTGCTGGTCGCGCTGCTGCGCCAGCGCCGCGTCGCGTTCGCGCTGCGCCTGCTGCAGCTGGCGTTGCAGCGCGGCCTCGCGGCCCGGATCGGCGCTGGCGGCACGCGGCGCCGGCGCCGGCGCGCTGCGCAGCGCATCGCGCTCGCGTTCGGCGGCCGCGGTGGCCAGCTGTTGCTGGACCAGGTCCGCTTCGGCCTTGCGCAAGCGCGCGCCGGTCTCGCGCAGCCGCGTCTCGGTGCTGTCCTGGGCGTGCAGCGGGGCGACGGCGAGCAGCGCCGCCGCCAGCATGCAGCAGGCCAGGGGGGAGGGAAGGCGCGGCATGCTCAGAACTCCGTGCCGAGGTCGAGCTGCAGCAGGTCCACTGCGAACGGCGGGCCGGATACCTCGTTGGCGCTGAGCCAGCGCAGGCCGAGCCAGGTGTTGCGCGCCAGCGCGTAGTTGCCGCCGACGATCAGCCCGCGTGCATTGGTGCCGCCGAGGTGGAAGTCCGAATCGGTGAAGCCGTCCGGCACCGCGTCCGATTCCAGGTACTTGTAGCCGATGCTGACGTTCCAGTCGCCGGGCTTGACCGGCTTGGGCTGGCCGACGGTGAAGTTGAGGTAGTAGCCCATGTCGCCGCCATCGAACACGCCCTGGTCGCCGAGGTTGTTGACCGGGCCGAGCGAGCGCACGCGCGCGGCGTTGTAGCGGGTGTTCTTGACCACGTCGGCCTCGACCAGCACCGCGACCGGGGCGAACTGGTCCAGCTGCAGCTGCGCGTGCAGGTCGGCCACGCCGAACTTGCTGGCGTAGCCGTAGTACTGCAGTTGCGGGCCGTTGGGATTGGCGCTGTCGGCGACGATGTCGCGCAGCGCGAACAAGGTGTTGCCGAACTGCTGGAACTGCGGCCGCGACCCGTCGCTGTCGCAGCTGTCGGCCGAGGTCGGCGCCAGGCACGGCGCCGAACGCTTGCCCTCGAACTGGTCGTACTGGAAGTAGCCCAGGCCCACGCGCAGCGCCATCGCGTCGGCGAAGCGCCACTGCAGGCCCAGCTGCGCGCCGTACATCCACTTGTCGCGGCTGCGGGTCTTGCTGGTGCTGGTGGAGCCGAAATCGAACTCGGTGTTGTAGACCGGGAACAGGCCGGCGCTGATCCATGGCGCGACATCGGCGTCGGCGTCGGCCGGCTCGTAGCGCGCGGCCACGCCGTCGAAGTTGAGGTCGTTGTCGAACACCAGTTCGCTGCTCCAGAACGGATTGGCGAAGCGGCCGAACGACAGGGTCAGCGCGTCGATCGGGGTCAACTGCAGCGCGGCGCGGTCCAGCCACAGCGAATACTTGGACAGGTTGCCGCTGCCGCCCAGGGTCTGGTTGGTGGACACCGGGCTGCGGTCGCTGCCGGTGGCCAGGCGCAGGTCGGCCTGCACCCAGTCGGCGATCTGCGCGCTCACCCCGAGCCGCGCGCGCACGCGCATGCGGCTGCGGTTCTGCGTGGTGTTGAGGAACGGGGCGTTGTTGCTGCCCACCGTGTCGAAACCGGAACCGGCATTGATCGCGCCGAAGTTGGGGAAGAACGCGTAGTTGTCGTCGGCGTTGAACACGCCTTCGCCGCGCACGCGCAGATCGCCGTACACGCGCACGCGCTGGGTCCATTCGGGCAGCGCGCCGGGCGCGGCCCAGCCTTCGGACTTGGCCTGCGCGGTGACCTCGGCGCGCAGCTCGTCCTTGATCTGCTGGCGCACCGGCTCGGGCACGTACGGCACCACCACCGCGCCGGGCTGGGTCTTGTAGGGCGCGGCGCCGGCCAGTGCCGCTGCGGGCGCGGGCGCCGCGGTGGCCGAGGCCTCGCGGATCAGGTCGTCGGCCTGGGCGCGGGTCATCACGCCCTTGGCGACCAGCAGGTCGATCAGGCGCAGCGTGACCTGCGGGTTGATCTGCGCCGGATCGATCGCGGACGCCGCGGACTGGGCCATGGCCGCGGCCGGCGCCAGCAGCAACGCCAGCAGCGCCAGGCGCAGCCGGGACGGACGGGGGAGGGGAGACGGAATGGTCATGCGGGAGTCCTTGGTGCGGAACGCGGCGTCAGCCCGGCGCCAGGGCGCCGATGCGCAACTGGATGGGTTGGGGAAGGGAAGCGGGCGGCGGTTGCGGCAGCGGCTGGTCCTGCAGCGCGCGCACGATCGCCGCGTCCAGTTCCGGCTTGCCGGCCGAGCTGAGGATCTGCAGGCGGCCGATGCTGCCGTCCGGGTTCAGCCACAGCGCCACGGTGGCGCTGTAGCGGCCCTTGCGGGTGCGCTCGTCGCGTTGCAGCAGTTGCTGGACCGCGCGCTGCACGCTGGCCGCATAGCCGCCGAACGGGCTGCCGCCGCCGCCCTTGCCGCCGATGCGGGTGCCGCCGCCATCGCCGGCCTGCAGGCCGAAGGCGTTGTCGCCGGGGCCGGCCGGCGCGGTCAGCGGATCGCCCGGCGGGGTCGGCGCGGCGTCCGGCTTGGGTTGCGGCGTCGGTTCGGCGGCCTGCAAGGGTTGCGGCCGTTCCTGCGGCTTGGGCGGCTGCGGATCGGGCTTGGGTGGTGGCGGAGGCGGCGGGGGCGGCAGCATCACCTGGGTGATGCGCGGCGGCTGCGCGCGCGTTGGCGCCGCCTGCTGCGGGCGCAGCAGCAGCGTGGCCAGCCAGCCGAGCAGCAGCAGCGCCAGCAGCGCGGCGCCGAGCTTCAGCCAGCGCCGCGGCGGTTCGGTGTAGTGCAGCGGATCCATCGCGTCCACTCAGCCGGCCGCCTGGCGCTGCGTGGCCAAGCCGATCGAGGCGATGCCGAGCCGGCTGCACAGGTCCAGCACCGCCATCACCTTCTCGTACTGCACGGTGCGATCGCCGCGCAGCATCACCGGCAGGTCGGCGTCGCTGGCCAGCGCGTTGCGCAGCTGCTGTTCCAGTTCGCTCATGCTCACCGGCACCGCGTCCAGGCTGACCTGGCCGTTGTTGTCGATCGCGATGACCTTGGTCTTGGGCTCGGACAGCGGCTTGGCCGCGCTGGCCTTGGGCAGTTCGACCTTGATGCCCTGCACCGCCGCCGTGGTCATGATGATGAAGATCACCAGCAGCACGTAGGCCAGGTCCAGCATCGGCGTGATGTTGATGTCGTCGTAGGGCTTCTTGCCTTGGACCTTCATCGGCTCAGCCTCCGCCCGCGCGCGCCGGCGCGTCGCCGGCATAGTCTTCGGCGATGCGCTTTTCCAGTTCGTCGACGAACACCTGCATGTCCGCCGAGACCGCTTCGGCCTGGCTGAGCAGGTAGTTGTAGCCGAACAGCGCCGGGATCGCGACGGCCAGGCCGGCCACCGTGGCCAGCAGCGCGGCGGCGATGCCGGGGGCGATCGCGTTGATGTTGACGTCGCCGGCCGCGGCCACCGCGGCGAAGGTGATCATGACCCCGACCACGGTGCCGAGCAGGCCCAGGAACGGGCCGCCGGAAATGGCGATGGTCAGCAGCACCATGCCCTTGTGGATGCGCTGGCCCTCGCGCACCGCGGCCGCGTCCAGCGCCGAGCGGATCGCGGCGATCGACTGCGTGCGCACCACGTTGCTGCCGCTCGCCTGCAGCCGCTCGCGCAATTCCTGCTGGCCGACCTGCAGCAGCCGCGCCAGGTTGGAGCGGATGCCGGCGGACGCGCCGAGCTGCTGCCAGTGCGGCGCGTGCAGCGGATGCGCCGCCACCTGCTGCCGGTACGCGTGCAGGAAGCGCGCGTTGGCGCCGGCGGTAGCATTGAGGTACAGGCCCTTGCGCACCATCACCCACCAGCTGATCAGCGCCATCACCGCCAGGATCCCGATCACCGCCCACGCATCCGGGGTCAGCGCGGCGATCAGGATGCCGAAGTAGTTGTGGCCGCCGTCGCTGGAATGCTGCTCCACCGGATCGAAACGCAGCAGCCGCGCGTCCACGCCCTGGCTGCGCGCCGCCGCTTCGATCGCGCCGATCGCACGCGCGCTTTTGGACACCTCGACCTCGTCGAGCAGGCCGATGAAGTTCGGCCGCGCCGCGCCGGGCTCGCCGCCGAGCAGCAGGCCGCCAGTGCTGGCCGGCAAGGCCACGGCGGTCTCGCCGACGGGCTGGCCGTTGACGAACAGGGTCGCGCTCTTGCCGTCGCTGCGCAGCGCCACATGCGCCCAGGCGTCGGCCGGCAGCGCGGCAGTGGCGGCGATCTGCGCGGCGGCGCCGAACTCGGCCAGCACGCGGCCCTGGTCCAGGCGCAGGGTCAGCGCGCCGGGCAGCGCCAGCAGCACGCCGGAGGCATTGGCGCTGGCCGGCTTGGCCCACAGCGACACGGTCGCCGGCTGCGCCGCCGGCCAGGTCAGCGAGGCGGAGGCCGGCACCGTCACCGGCGCGCGCCCGTCCAGGCGCAGGCCGGCGCCGATCAGCGCGGTGTCGGCCAGGGTCGGCGCCGCGCTGGCGTTGTTGGCGTAGGCGGTGCTGTCGGTGCCGGCGGCCTGCGCGCTGGCGAAGTGGTAGACCGCGACGGTGTCGGCGTCGTAGCTGCCCTTGGCGTCGCTGCCGCCGCTGGCCTCGGGATTGCCGAAGTACACGTACAGCGGCGTGCTGGCGTTGGCCGGCAGCTCGGGCAGGTCGACCCAGGCCAGCGCCACCTGGTCGACCAGGCCGTCGTATTTCTCGAAGTGGTACTTCAGCGGCGTGCGGTCGTCGCCGGCGACGAAGCGCACGTCGCTGCCGTCGGCCTTGGCGTCGGCGAAATTGAAGTTGCCCGCATGCAGGCGCACCAGCACCTGGGTGCGTCCGCCCGGCTGGCTCAGCGCCGCGCCGGTGGAGGTGGTGTCCACGCTGAGCTTGGCCCGGTAGTTCCACTTGCCGTCCCACCACGTCGCCGCCATCGCCGGCAATGCCAGCAGCAACGATCCCAGGAGCACGAAAATACGCAGTCTGATCACGATCTACCCCGATTGATGTTTGAACGACGCCGGCGTCAGAACTCGCTCCACAGCCGGAACAGCACGTTGATGTCTTTCTGCTTGCGCCCGCCGGGACTGGACAGCGGCGCGGCCACTTCCAGCGCACCGTTGAGATGCTCGAACGCCTTGAACGTCGCCCCCAGCCCGGTGCCGACCAGGGTCTCGCTGACCGACTGCTCGGGCAGCGGGTCGTGGATGCGCGCATAGCCGGCATCCACGAACGCGTGCACGCGCGCGTCCTGCACCGTGCGCCCGGCCGCGGAGGCCAACGAGGGACTGCGCAGCTCGAACTGGCCGGCCGCGCCGTAGTCGCCCAGCGCCTGGCTTTCGTCGTAGCCGCGCACGCTGTCCATGCCGCCGATGCTGAATTGCTCGTTGCTGATCAGCGGCTCGGATGCCAGCTGGGTCTGCAGCCGCGCGTACCACTGGTAGTCGCCGCCGAAGCTGCGCGTGCGCGAGACATCGGTGCGCAGGTGGAAGAAGTTCGAGCGCGCCTTGTAGCGCTTGATGTCGAAGCGCGCGCTGTCGTCGCCGACGCCGCGCACGTTCATCGTCGCGGTCAGTTCCAGCGTGTCGGTGCCGCGCGGCCGGCTCCAGGTGGCGCTGTAGGCGGCGCTGAGCGGCAGGTAGCGGATCGGCGCGGAACTGCGGTCGCCGCCGAACAAGGTGTCTTCCTTGAAGTCCTTGTAGTCGGCGCCGACGCTCAGGGTGTGGAAGAAGCCCGCCTCGGCCCGCAGCGTGCGGATCAGGCGCAGGCCGGAGAGGCTGCCGTTGCCGATCACGTTGAAGCCGCCGATCGCGGCGACCTCGCTGTCGCTGCGCACCGTGTAGCCGAGCAGCGACCACGGCGCTGCGCCGAAGCGCGCCAGGTAGGAGGCGGAAAACACCCGCGCATCGGCCGGCTGCTGCGGCGCGGTCTGCGCCGAGAAGGTGAAACTGTGGCCGCGTTGCCACAGGTTGTCGTAGCGCAGCGACCCGCTCAGGCGCAGTTCCGAGGTGTTGGCGCTGTTGCGGTTGTTGAGTTCCAGGCTGCCGTGCAGCGGCAGCGTGTCCTCCACGTTCAAGTCCACGTCCACCGTGTTCGGCTGCGCGCCGGGCTTGACGTCGGGGGTGACGCGGCGATCCGGCCACTGGTTCAGCGCGACGATGTCGCGCTGCACGGCGTTGAAGTCGGGCACCTTGCCTTCCTGCAGGGAGGGCGCGCCGTCGGCGACGGCATCGGGCGAGAAATAGGCGGCGCCGTTCACCCGCAAGCGGCCGATGCGCTGCTCGCTCACCTGCAGCGTGACCAGCCCGTTGCCCGCATCCTGTTCGGGAATGCTCACCGCCACCGTGGCCAGGCCCTTGCCGGCGTACAGCGTCTGCAACGCGGCGCGCGCCGCTTCCACATCGGCCTCGCTGCGTTGCGGGCCGAGGAACGGATACACCGCGCGCTCGATCTCGGTTGCGCTCAATTCGCTGTTGCCGACGACCTGGTAGGCCATCACGTCGAAACGCGCCGCCGGCGCGTCTGCGGCGAAGGCGCACGGCACGCCGCACACGGCCATGCCGAGCGCTGCGAAGATTCGCAACTCCATCTGAAAATATCCCCTGACTTCGGCGTGCGGCGCGATGCCGCCTATGAAGACCGCTGCGGTGCGGCGAGGACCATAGGAGCGATAAATGACTGCCCGCGAACGCTTTTATGACGGCGCAGGTAAAGTTTCTGCCACAAATGCGATTTGAATGGCGCAAGCAGAAACATGAATGCGAAATGCATCGTCATCTGCGTCGCGCAGCGCCAGGCCTGGCGTGATCGGACGCCTCCTGGCCCGCACGTGATTCGAGCGGCGGCGCAACTGAGACGCCGCGACGACTTGTCTACATAATCGTCCGCGCGGCGGACGCGCGGCTACAGCAATCCGTCGCGTTTCACCGCGAGATAGCGCTCCACCAGCGCGCCCGGCAGTTCCTCGCCGGTGACGTCGAGCACCATCACGCCGTGGCTGCGCAGCGCGTCGTGGGCGTCGCGGCGTTGCTGCAGGTAGCGCGCCACCGCACCGGCCTGCACCGCCTGCTGCAGGTCGTGCACGTCCTGGGTCAGCGCCTGGTCCAGGTCGCGCTCGCGCAGGCTGGCCACGCACACCAGGTGCCGGCGCTGCAGCAGCCGCACCGCGGCGAGCAGGTCCTCGATGTCCTCGTCGCGCACGTTGCTGACCAGCATCACCAGCGAACGCCGGCGCTGGCGCAGCGACAGTTCGGTGGCCGCGGCCAGGTAGTCGGTGGCCACCGCCTGCGGCTGCAGGTCGTAGCTGGCGCGCAGCAGCGCATCGACGGTGCCCATGCCGCGCTGCGGCGCGACCCAGCGCGCGTCGCCGCCGCTGGCCATCAGCCCCACCGCATCGCCCTGGCGCAGCGCCAGGTACGACACCACCAGCGCGGCGTTGAGCACGTGGTCGAAGTGCGACAGGCCGCTCTCGCTGGCCATCATCCGCCGCCCGGTGTCGATCAGCATCAGCAGCTGCTGGTTCTTCTCGTCCTGGTATTCGCGCGAGATCAGCTTGCGCGCGCGCGAGGTGGCCTTCCAGTCGATCTGGCGCAGGCTGTCGCCGACGCGGTATTCGCGCATCTGGTGGAAGTCGGTGCCTTCGCCGCGGCGCCGCTTCAGGTGCGCGCCGACCAGGCGCGAGGCCTGTTCGGCGCTGAACAGGGCGAAGCGGGTGAGCGGGGCGAAGTTCGGATACACGCGCACCGTCTGCGCCGTGCCGGCCACGCGCCGCTGCCGCCACAGGCGCCAGGCCGAATGCAGGCGCAGGTGCGTGCCGGGGAACGCGAAGCGGCCGCGCGCGGTCGGGCGCAGCCGGTAGCGCAGGTGGGTTTCGCTGGCCGCGTGCAGGGTCACCCGCCGCGGCAGGCCCTGCATCCACCAGCCGCTGGGGACCAGGTCGAACACGTCCAGCGTCTGCCGCCGCGCGCTGTCGATGCGCAGCCCGGCCTCGCGCTCCAGGCCCAGCGGCAAGGCCTCGGGCAGCTCGCGGCGCAGCTGCGGGGTGGGGCTGCGCCACAGCCGCCAGGCATCGATCGCGGCGACCACGCCGATCGCCGCGCCCAGCGCCTGCCACGCCCACAGTGGCAGGACCTCCAGCGCCGCGGCCAGGCCGCACAGCGCCCACAGGCCGAGCAGGGCGAGCAGTGGCGGGGCGGGTCTCATTGTGGGCTCGCCGGGACTCGGGACTCGGGACTCGGGACCCGGAACAGCACGGCGCTGCGCGGAATGTAAGTGAAGCACCTGCCGCATGTCGCGTGCCATGCCTGCATACGATCAGCCGCGACCCAGTACCGAGTCCCGAGTCCCGAGTCCCCAGTCCCGAGCCTCATTTCCGCGGCGCCTCCACCTTCGCCAGCAGCGCGCCCAGCGCGTCGTCGGCGCTCTGGCCTTCGATCTGCAGTTCCGGGGCCAGGGCGATGCGGTGGCGCAGCGCCGGCTTGGCGATGTCGCGGATGTCGTCGGGGGTGACGAAGTCGCGGCCGGACAGCACCGCCTGCGCGCGCGCGGCGCGGATCAGCGCGATGCTGCCGCGCGGGCCGGCGCCGAGCGCGATGCCCGGCCAGCTGCGGGTGGCGGCGACGATGCGCACCGCGTAGTCGATCACCTGCGGGTCCACCGCGATCGCCGCGGTGCCCAGCTGCATCGCCACCACGTCGGCGGCGCTGAGCACGCGCGGCACCTGCGACAGGTCGAAGTCGCCGGCGCTGCGCCCGGTGGTGACCGCTTCCACCATCCGCTTCTCGTCCTCCAGCTGCGGGTAGTCGATCAGGATCTTCAGCAGGAAGCGGTCCAGCTGCGCTTCCGGCAGCGGATAGGTGCCTTCCTGCTCGACCGGGTTCTGCGTGGCCAGGGCCAGGAACGGCGGCGCCAGCGGGAACGGTTTGCCCTCGATGGTGACCTGGCCTTCCTGCATCACTTCCAGCAGCGCCGACTGGGTCTTGGCCGGGGCGCGGTTGATCTCGTCGGCGAGCAGCAGGTGGGTGAACACCGGGCCGCGGCGGATCTTGAAGCTCTCGGTCTTGGGGTCGTACACGGCGTGGCCGCTGACGTCGCTGGGCATCAGGTCCGGAGTGAACTGCACGCGTGCGTAGTTCAGTTCCAGCGCCTGCGCCAGCGCGCGCACCAGCAGGGTCTTGCCCAGCCCGGGCACGCCTTCGATCAGCACGTGGCCGCCGGCCAGCAGCGCGATCAGGATCTGCTCGAGCACCTCCGGCTGGCCGATGAAGGCCTGGCCGACCGCATCGCGGATCGCCTCGACGCGTTCGATCAGGGCGGGGCCGGCGAGCGGCGCGACGGAATCGGCGGATGCGGTGGTCATAACTGGTTTCTCATCTGGACGAGGAGGCGAATGCGATCGCGGAAGGCGGCGTGTTGCTTGGGCGCTGGCGGCTGCAGCGCCTGTTCGATATGCGCCGCCGGCAGGTTCAGGCGTTCGGCGATGGCGGCGGCCTGGGCCGGGCCCTGCAGCGCGGCGGCGAGCGGCGCGCGCCGCCGCAGCCGGGTCAGGAACGCCTGCCGCATCGCCGCGTACAGCAGCGCGGACTTGCCGTAGCGGAACAGGTGCTCGCCGCTGGCGCGCACATGCTCCAGCAGCGAGCGGCGGTCGCCGGCCGGCGAGGCCTGCAGCGGGCCGAAGCGCTGCATGCGCGACCACAGCCAGGCCAGCAGCATCAGCAGCGCCGGCAGCCAGGCCGGCCAGCCGCGGGTGAACAGCGTGCGCCACAGCGACGGCAGTTCCGCGGCGTAGATCAGGTAGACGGTGCCGTGGCCGTAGTTGGGCGCCAGGATCTGCCGCGCCAGCAGGCGGTGCGGCACGTCGCGCATGCCGCCGCTGGGCGGCGCGGGCGCGGCGTCCAGCGCGTTGTCGCGCACGCGGCTGCCGCTGCCGCCGTTCTGCAGGAAATCCATCTCCGCCAGCACATCGACGTTGCCGTCGCCGTGCGGCAGGCGCGCGTAGGCGTAGTCCTCGTTGCCGCCCCACCAGTTGCTCGCCGCGTCCTCGTCGATCTGGAAGCGCCGGCCGTTGCAGAACTCGCTGTGCTCCGGCTGTCCCGGAATGGCCAGCTTCAGGCAGTCGTCCGGCGTGCCGTCCTCGAGGCCGACATCGAGCGCATCGAAGATCGGCAGCGTGGTCTTGTCGTCGCCGTCGGCCGCCGGCGTGCGCAGGATCAGGTGCCCGCCGCGCGCGACCCAGGCCAGCAGCGCCTCGCTGTCGGGTTTGCTCAGCGTGCGCGGGTCGCCGAGCAGCAGCACGCTGTCGTGCGGCTGCAGGCGCATCGCCGCCAGGTCCAGGCGCTGCCGCGACTCGGCGCGCACGCCGTCGGCGCGCAGGGTCTGGCGCAGCGCGTACAGCGGGTTGTAGGCGGCCTCGCCGCGCGGCGGCAGCGGCAGCTCGCGTTCGGCGCGTTCGTAGCGGCCCAGGAACCAGGCCGCGAGCACGCTCGTCACCAGCAGCCCGACCAGGAAGATCAACGCATTGCGTGTGCCGCTGTTCATGCGCGCCACCGGTACTGCCGCTGCAGTTCGTCGAGCAGGCCGGCGAAGGCGTCGTCGTCGGGCAGGCGCCCGGCGTAGGCGGCGTATTGCCAGGTGCGCACCATGCGCGCGAACAGGCTGCGGTCCGCTTCCTCCGGCAGGCGCCTGGAGGCGCGCAGGCACTGCGCTTCGGTGGCGCCGGGCGGCAGCACCAGGTTGGCCCGTTCGCACACGGTCTGCACGCTGGCGCGGTACAGCAGCGCCAGCGCGTTGCGGTGCTGGCCCTCGGCCCACAGGCGGCGCGCGATGGTCGCCACGTCGTCCGGCAGCGGCTCGGCCGGCAGCACCGGCGCATGCGCCACCGGCGCCTCGGCCGGGGCGCGGCGGCGCACGCTGCCGCGCATCCACGGCAGCCAGTGCTTCATGGTCAGCAGCAGCACCAGCAGCAGGATGCCGGCCAGCAGCCACAGACCCCATTCGCCGACGAAGGCGACCACCCGGGCCACGCTGGCGAACAGCGCCTGGCCGAAGCGCGGATCGGTCTTGTCGGCGTCGGGCTGTTTCTCGTCCTCGTTGCGGTCGCGCTTCTTCCAGTAGCCGATGCTGCGCTTGCCCGACAGCAGCGGGTCTTCGTAGGCGCGGTCGGCGGCGCGGTCGAAGCGCGCGTCGGCGGCGGGCACGGTGTCGAAGACGTCGTCGAGCGCGACCGGCGCGTTCGCGTCGTCATCGCTTGCGTCCTGCGCTTGCTCGGGGTCCTGGCTGGCGTCGCTGTCGCCGGCGGTCTGCTGCGCCGGGTCGGGGCGCGCCTGCGGCGCGGCCGCGACGGCGTCGTCGGCGGTGCCCGGCGCCGCGGTCTGCGCGCGCAGCGCGGCGCCCGGCGCCGCGAGCAGGGCCACGGCCAGCAACAGCAGCGGCGCGGCCCCGGCGAGCCGCTCGCGCAGCCGGCGCAGCGCCATCTCCACGTCCCAGGCTTCGATCTCGGTACGCCGGTTGAGATACAGGCCGAAGCCGGCGCCGACGAAGAACGGTTCGATCAGGGTCATCGCCAGCCAGCCGAACGCGTTCAGGCCGATGTCGGCCCACAGCGGGTTCTCCTCGCCGATCAGCGCCCAGGCCGCGCGCACCGTTTCCGGCAGCAGGTCCACCGGCACGAACATCAGGATCGCGGCGATGCAGGCCAGGCACAGCATCGCCTCGAAATGCCAGCACACGGTGGCCAGCAGCAGCGCGTGCCCGTACACCGCCCCGCCCAGGCTGCGGCGGCGCTGCCGCTGCTGCTCCGCCGTGGCGCCTTCGAGCAGCTCCAGCGGCATGAACACGCTGCGCGCCGGACTCAGCCGGCGCCAGGTCAGGTAGCCGAACAGCGTGCGCCAGCCCCAGCCCCATTGCGCGCGCAGCGTGTCGCGCACGCGCGGCACGTCGCCGAACACGCCGCGCGAGATCACGAACAGCGGGATCCGGTCCAGCACCGGCTTCAGCCACCACAGCGCCAGGCTGGCCAGCCACAGCTGGTCGACCGCCCAGGCGCCGAGATTGAGCAGCGCGAACAGCGGCAGGGTGAACAGCAGCCACGGCTTCCAGATCGCGCCGGCATGGCGGCGCACCAGCGCGCTGCCCAGCTCCATCGCCTCCCACGCCGAGCGCGCGCGCAGCACAACGTCCAGCCGCTCAATCCGCATCGCCGGCCTCCGCCACGCCGCGTCCGCCGCGCCACAGCCACACCAGCACCAGCGTCCACAGCAGGCCGGACACGCCGTACTTCACCCAGGCCGGCAGCGTGCCGATCGAGGACCAGAACGCCTCGATGAAGGCGGCCACCAGCAGCATGAAGGCCACGCCCAGGCACAGCTTGGCGCCGATGGTGCCGCCTTCGACCAGCGCATCGATGCGCCGGCGCCGGCCCGGCGCCAGCAGCTTCAGGCCCAGCTGCAGGCCGGCGCCGCCGGCGATCACGATCGCGGTCAGCTCGAACGGCGCATGCCCGGCGACGAAGCGCCAGAACGTGACCCCGTAGCCGATCTGGTGCAGGTGCCCGGCCACCGCGCCGATGGTGACGCCGTTGAACAGCAGCACCAGCACCGTGCCCAGCCCGGCCAGCAGGCCGCTGGCGAAGGTACGCAGGCCGATGCTGATGTTGTGCATGATGTAGGTGCCGAACATCTGCCAGTCGGTGCCGCTGTCGCGGCCGAGCTTGTGCGCGGTCGCGGCCGGGTCGTACATCCGCTCCATCTGCGCGACCTCCATCGGGTCCAGCAGCCCGTGGATCAGTTCCGGCCGGTACTGCAGCAGCACGAAGATCGTCACCAGCGGCACCACGAACAAGGCGGTGGCCGCGGCCATGCAACCGGCCTGGCTGCGCACCAGCTGCGGGAAATCGGCGAACAGGAACTCGGCCGCGCGCCGCCAGCGCGGCCGCGGCGGCCGGTACAGCGCGGTGTGGCCCTGCTGCATCAGCTGCTGCAGGCGCGCGGTGACCAGCGGGCTGTAGCCGCGCCTGCGGGCCAGCGCCAGCTGCTGGCACAGCCGCCGGTAGCGTGCCGGCACATCCTCGTCGGCCAGCCGCGCCGGGTCCGCGGCGGCGTCCGCCGCGTGCGCGGCGGCCTTGCGTCCATGCGTCTGCAGCCAGGTTTCGAAGGCCTGCCACTCGTGCTGGTGGCGGGCGATGAACTGCTCCTGCCTCATCGCCGCCCCAGCAACCAGTTGGCCATCGCGTACAGCCGCAGCACGCCGGCCTGGCCGGGCGTCTGCGTCAACGGCAGCGCCAGCGTCGCCAGTTCCAGCTGCCGCGCCGGGGCCAGCCGCGGCGCGCGCTCGGCGAAGGCGATCAACGCGGCCTGTTCGGCCGGCAGCAGGCTGTGCGGCGGCGCCACCGCGCTGGCGATCGGCGGCAGCGCCGTCTCGTGGCGCGGCGGCTGGTGGATCACCAGGGTGCCGGCGACCATGTCGCCCAGGCGCCGCGCATGCGCGTCGAACAGGCAGGCGATCAGGCCGATGGCGTAGCCGAACGGCAGCATGTCCACGGTGCGCAGCAGGTTGCGGGTGATCGCCGCCATCCACCCGGCCGGCGCGCCGTCGCGCGAGACCACGCGCAGGCCCAGCGCCTTCTTGCCCAGGGTCTGCCCGAACCAGCCTTCGAGCACGATCGGGTAGGCCCAGAACACCAGGAACATCGCCACCAGGTACAGACCCTGGCCGAAGCCGCCGAGCATGCCGAGCAGCATGCCCATCAGGGTCAGCACGCCGAACCGCACCGCCAGGTCGATCAGCCAGGCCAGCGCGCGCGGCACCGCGCCGGCGGCCGGCAGATGCAGCGGCACGCCTTCGGGCGTGATCACTTCACGGTAGGTGTCGAGCATGCCGCTCATCGCCGGGTTGCGGCGCGGCGCGCATGCGCGCCTGCGATGTAGGGAGGCCGTCCTTCCGTCCGGCCGGCTGCCTGTGGCGGCATGCGTGATCTCGACTGCGTCCTGCTCCGAACCGCGACTTTAGCCGGCGCGGCGCCAATTGCCCAGCCGGGCGCCGCCGCCGCGCCCGCGGCGGATGATCCTTGCGATGACCACCGCGGTGCGGCGGGCACGCCGCGCGGACGGCTCAGCGCACCGTGCCGCCGTCGCGCCTGCGGCCGGAGAACAGCTTGCCGATGCCGCCGACCAGCGCCATCAGCCCCAGCGCCACCAGCTTCCAGGCCTTGGCCAGCACCAGGCCGAGTTTGGCGAACAGGCCGGCCTTGGCCGCCAGGCCGCCGCCGATCAGCGTGGCCAGGCCATAGCTGGCGATCTTGTCGGTGGATGGGTTGTGGTCGGCGTAGCGCGCGCCGCTGTCGAATTCGGCCATCGGCAGCAACTGCTGCATGCCGGCGCGCACCTGCGGCAGTTCGTCCATGCCGGCGATCGCGTTGAGGCTCAGGTAGCCGTGGCGGCCGAGCACGCGGATGTCGTAGTTGAGGGTGTGGCCCGCGTTGCCCTGGAACGCCAGCTCGCGCGCCCAGTACAGTTTCTTGCTCGCGGCGTCGTAGCGCGGCGGCACCGCCCAGCCGATCAGGTCCACGCTCTCGTAGCCGGCTTCCTTGCGTTGCGTGTTTTCCTCGCGGGTCTGCTTCTGCATGTCCGCGAGCATGTCCTTGTAGTCGATCTTGCTGGCGTCCTCGTCGGACACGTAGCCGTCGTCGGCATAGGTGACCACCACTGCCCAGCTGCCTTTCTCGTCGAGCGCGGGCTGGCGCGGCACGATCAGGCCGAGCACGGTGTCGTCGGGCGGATTGCCCCAGTATGTCTCCAGCACCTGCCGCGCGTCGGCCTGGCCGAGATAGCGGAAGTCGTGGTTCAAGTCGAAATGCACCTTGGCCTGCGGCACCGCGATGTGCCCGTCCTGGAAGTGCAGCGAGGCGACGAACTGTTCGGCGGTCATGCCGTCCTCGCCGTTTTCGCCGCCTGCGGCCATGGCCGGTCCGGTACTGGCGCCCAGCGCAAGCAGGAAAGCGGCCAGCAGGCCGCGCAGCGGAAGTGTCTTGGTCATCGCGAATCCATTCGGTGGCGTCCCCACGCCAGAGGCGCGCAGTGTCGCGCAAAGCGCCATGCCGCGCCAGTCGTGCGGCCGCCCACCGTGTCGCGCGCGGCCGGCGCCGGCGCGTGCGCCGTTGCGGTCTACTGCGCCGGCGCCGCCATGCCCAGGTAACGATCCTTCAGCCGCACGTAGTGCTGCGCGGAGTAGTGCAGGCTTTCCACTTCCTTGTCGCTGAGCGTGCGTGCCAGCCGCGCCGGATTGCCCAGCCACAGCTCGCGCTCGCCGACCGTCTTGCCCGGCCCGACCACCGCGCCGGCGCCGACGAAGCCGTATTGCTTGACCGTGGCGCCGTCGAGGATGCACGCGCCCATGCCGATCAGGCACAGGTCCTCGATGGTGCAGGCGTGGATGATGCAACCGTGGCCCACGGTCACGTCGGCGCCGATCAGGGTCGGGTAGCCGGCCTTGTTGAACGGGCTGTGGTGGCTGACGTGGATGATGGTGCCGTCCTGGATGTTGCTGCGCGCGCCGATGCGCACGTGGTTGACGTCGCCGCGGATCACCGTGCCCGGCCACACCGACACGTCCTCGTCCAGCACCACGTCGCCGATGACGGTGCAGGCCGGATCCACGTAGACGCGTGCGCCCAGCTGCGGCGTCTTGTCCAGGAACGGGCGGATCGGGTTCACGGCATTCTCCGACGAAGTGGGCGGGACCTGCGCCAGGCCATGGCGCGGCCGCCGATGATAGCGCCTGCCCGCCAGGCGCTCGCGCAGGCAGGATGCAGCGGCTGTCTCGCTTTTCCGGGTCCCAGGTCCCGAGTCCCCGGTCCCGGCGAACCGCCAGCGGCGCAGCCTTCGATCACCGGATGTCCGATAAACGCACATTACATCGATATTCGCACTTGAATGGTGCGGTGCGATAAAACTAGCTTTGCCTCTCGTTCCAGCGTTCCATCCCTGACGTGGCGAGGGCGGCACTTGCGTGCCGAGGTCAGGTGCAGGGGATGACCGCCGGGAGTGCGCGCCGCGTGGCGGCGCCGATCAAGGTCCTTGTGCGGAGATGTGTCCCATGCGTCGTATGTTTTCCGGGTGTGCGCTGCTGGCCGCGGCGGTCTTGCCGCCGTGCGTGTCCGCCTACCAGGCCGAGCCGGTGCCGGCGGCGTTGAGCGTGCTCACCGTGGACCGCTATGCCGACGATGGCGCGCCGGGCTCGCTGCGCTGGGCGATCGCCACCGCCAACCAGGCGCCGGGCCGCCATCGCATCGAGATCGCCGCGGTGGGGCGGCCGCCGTACGTGATCCGGCCGGCGTCGCCGCTGCCGGAGATCAAGGGCCCGGTGCAGATCGTGGGCAGCGCGCGCGACGTGGACGGGCAGTACATCGTCATCGACGGTTCGGCCTACGTACGCGGCAAGGGCACCGACGCCTGCCCCGGCGCGGAGAAAGGCCAGTTCGGCGCCAACGTGCGCACCACCACGCTGCCCGGGCTGGTGCTGCGCGACACCCAGGGCGTGGAGCTGAGCGGCCTGGAGATCCGCAACTTCTGCATCGGCGTGCTGATCAACCGCGCCAGCGGCAACGAACTCCACGACAACCGCATCGTCGCCAACAAGGGCGGCGCCGGGGTGATGCTGACCGGCGACGACGGCAGCGGCCAGTCCACCGCCACCACCACCGTGCACAACCGCATCGTGCGCAACGAGTTCATCGACAACGGCGACGGCCTGGAGCTGACCCGCGGCGCGGCCTGGAACCTGGTGGCCGACAACCTGTTCCGCTCCACCGACGCCAATCCCGAGCCGTCGCAAGGCATCGAGATCCTGTGGGGCAACGACAACAGCGTGCTGCGCAACCGCTTCGAGAACTACTCCGACGGGTTGCAGATCAACTGGGGCAACCGCAACACCATCGCCGCCAATACCTTCACCGGCAACTCGATCGGGGTCAGCATCAGCGGCCGCGGCAACGTGGTCGACGGCAACACCCTCAGCGGCAACGGCATCGGCATCGCGGTGCGCCCGCAGCCGCGCAGCGAGGCCAACCGCTTCACCGCCAACCTGCTGTCCGGCAACGGCCTGAAGATCGAGCGTTGCCAGGCCGGCGGCGCCTGCGTGCCGGGGCAGCCGCGCGGCGCGATCGTGTTCGGCGTGCCGGGGCTGGAACACGCCAGCTTCGTCGGCTCGCGCGGGCTCGGCGTGGACACCGATCCGTCCAAGCGCGCCAGGATCTGCGCCGCCGGCGAGACCACGGACTGCCAGCCGGCGCCCAACCACGGCCAGGCGCCGCCGCGGTTGCTGGCGCTGCGCGGCGGCGACGGCCAGCGCGAGCTGCAGGGCGAGTTCGCCGGCACCCCGCGCAGCCGCTACACGGTGGAGGTGTTCGGCAACCGCGCCGCCGGCAGCGACGAGGCCGAGCGCTACCTCGGCCGGCTCGACGCGGTGGTGGATGGCGACGGCCACGCACGCTTCCGCTATCGCCTGCCGCCGGACAGCGCCGAGCTGGCCAACCTCACCGCCACCGTCACCAGCGCCGACGGCGCGACCTCGCCGCTGAGCGCGCCGCTGGCGCTGCCGCGTTGATCGCCATGACCCTTCTTCCGCCCAGCAAGAGTTCCCGCATGTCCGCATCGCCGCGTCCATCCCGCCTGCTGCTCGTCGCCGTGCTGCTGGCGCTGCCCGCCGCGGCGGCCGCTCAGTCCGCGGCCAACGCCTACGCCGGCAATACCCTCACCGGCGACTGGGGCGGCACGCGCAGCGCCTGGGCCGCGAACGGGGTCAGCGTCCGCGGCGACTACGTCGGCGAAGCGCTGGGGGTGACCGACGGCGGCTACGGCCGCACCGGCGCGCGCTATGCGCAGCAGGTGCGGCTGGGGCTGGACCTGGACATGGGCAAGCTCGCCGGCTGGGAGGGCGGCACCTTCCGCTTCACCCTCAACGACCGCCGCGGCCGCAGCACCTCGGTGGACCTGATCGGCAACCGCTTCCCGGTGCAGGAAGCCTATGGCGGCCAGTACACGCGCCTGTCCGAGTTCAGCTACGACCAGAAGTTCGCCGGCGGCACCTACTTCAAGCTCGGCTACTACGCGATGGGCAACCAGTTCGGCCTGCTCGGCGCCGGCACCAGCTTCGTCAATGCCGCGTTCTGCGCGCATCCGCTGGCGATGTCCGGCAACAGCGGCTGGTACAACTACCCGGTGGCGCGCTGGGGCGGCGAAGTCGCGCAGCAGCTGAGTCCGGCGCTGAACCTGCGCGTGGGCTGGTTCCAGGTCAACCCCAACCTGGCCGGCGACAACGTGCACAACGCGTTCCGCCCGTTCGTCGGCGGCACCACCGGCGGGCTGTTCCCGGTCGAGCTGACCTGGACCCCGGGCAAGGGCACGCGCCACGCCGGCGTGTACAAGGTCGGCGGCTATTACGACTCTTCGCGCGTGCCGCGCAAGGGCCTGGACAGCCGCGACACCACCGGCCGCCACGGCGCCTACCTGCTGGCCGAGCAGAAGCTGTACAGCGAGGCGGCCGATCCGGCGCGCGGCTTCAGCGTGTTCGGCGAGTACATGCAGTCCGACCGCGCCACCGCGCAGA
The DNA here is from genome assembly GCF_041240605.1 of Xanthomonas sp. DAR 80977. Classification (NCBI taxonomy): domain Bacteria; kingdom Pseudomonadati; phylum Pseudomonadota; class Gammaproteobacteria; order Lysobacterales; family Lysobacteraceae; genus Xanthomonas; species Xanthomonas bundabergensis. The sequence goes on from NZ_CP162487.1 coordinate 478,274, forward strand.
TCCGCCGCTGGTACGCGCTGGGCGGGATCTACCAGGGCATCGGCGCGCGCAGCCAGGACCGCATCGCGCTGGGCTACGTCGGCGGCGACATCAACCGCACGCTGGTGGATGCGCGCCGCGCCTCGCTGGTCGAGGCCGGGGTGCCGGCGGATTCGCCGCTGTACGCGCTGAGCGGGGCGGAGGAACTGTACGAGCTGTCCTACAGCTTCCAGGCCACGCCCTGGCTGATGCTGCGCCCGGATGTGCAGTACGTGGTCAATCCCGGCACCTTCTCCTATCGCCAGACCGACAACGCCTGGGTGGTCGGCCTGCAGGCCAAGGTCACGTTCTGATGCAGCCCGCCGCGTCCCGGCGCGTTGCGCTGCGTCCTCCATCGCTTCCACGAGGTGTCCCGATGACCCTGTTCCTGTCGCGCGTCTGCGCCGCCGCCCTGGCCGGGCTGCTGATCCTTGCCGCAGCGCCGGCGTCGGCGCAGTCCGCTGCGGCGGCACCGGCATTGCCGCCGACCAAGGTGCTCGACGTGCGCGGGGTGCGCATCGGCGAAGGCGCGCCCAAGACCATCGTGCCGATCACCGCCACCACCGCCGACGAGGCGCTGGCCCAGGCCGCGCGCATCGCCGCCAATGCCGATACCGACATCGCCGAATGGCGCATCGACTACCTGGACATCGCGCTCGACCGCAAGGCGCTGGCGCGGCTGGGGCCGCAAGTGGCCAAGGCCCTGCACGGCAAGCCGCTGCTGCTGACCTTCCGCACCAAGGCCGAGGGCGGCGCCAGGCCGATCGCCGACGCCGACTACGGCAAGCTCTATGCGACGCTGCTGAAGGCGCGCTTCGCCGACCTGCTGGACGTGGAGATGTTCCGCGATGCGGCGCTGGTGCAGGCGCTGGTCGCGCAGGCGCACGCCGCCGGCGTGGCCGTGGTCATGTCCAGCCACGACTTCGAGCGCACCCCCGACACCGCCGAGATCGTCGCGCGCCTGCAGCGCCAGCAGGCGCTGGGCGCGGACGTGCTGAAGATCGCGGTGATGCCGCACGACGCCGGCGACGTGCTCAAGCTGCTCGACGCCACCTGGCAGCTGCGCCGCAGCAGCGACCGCCCGCTGCTGACCATGGCGATGGGCGGCACCGGCGTGGTCTCGCGCCTGTCCGGCGAGACCTTCGGCCAGGCGCTGACCTTCGGCATGCTCGGCAAGGCCTCGGCGCCGGGGCAGGTCGAGGTCGGCCGGCTGCGCGAAGTGCTTGACACGATCCACCAGGCCGCCAGCGCCGCGCGCTGAGCCGGTCCCGCCACCCAGGAGTTCCGCCATGAGCCACGCCGCCGCCGCGCCATCCTCCGTCGTGCTCGAGCGCATGAGCGGCTTCCAGTGGATCGCGATCGCGATCTGCGTGCTGCTCAACATGCTCGACGGCTTCGACGTGATGGTGATGGCGTTCACCGCGCCGCATATCTCCGGCGACTGGCAGCTGTCGGGCAAGGTGCTGGGGCTGATGCTCAGCGCCGGCCTGGTCGGGATGGCGATCGGTTCGCTGTTCCTGGCGCCGTTGGCCGACCGCATCGGGCGGCGCGCGGTGATCCTGTGGTGCCTGGGCATCCTGACCGTGGGCATGGCGCTGTCGGCGCTGGCGCAGGACGCGTGGCAGCTCGGGCTGCTGCGCGTGTTCACCGGCGTCGGCATCGGCGGCATGCTGGCCAGCGTCGGCGTGATCACCGCCGAGTACGCCGACGCCAAGTGGCGCAGCACCGCGGTGGCGCTGCAGGCCACCGGCTATCCGGTCGGCGCCACCCTGGGCGGGTTGATCGCCGCGTTCGTGCTCGCGCGCTGGAGCTGGCACGCGGTGTTCCTGCTGGGCGCGGCGGCGTCGCTGCTGTGCGTGCCGCTGGTGCTGCGCTGGCTGCCGGAATCGCTGGACTTCCTGGTCACGCGGCGCCCGCCCGGCGCGCTGGCGCGGCTCAACGCGCTGCTGGCGCGGATGCGGATGGCGCCGCTGGCCGAACTGCCGCCGCTGCCGGTGCGCGCCATCGGCGACAAGCAGGGCTACGCGGCACTGTTCGTCGGCAGCCTGCGCAGGCCGGCGCTGCTGATCGCGCTGGCGTTCTTCCTGCACATGTTCGCGTTCTACTTCGTGCTCAGCTGGACCCCCAAGCTGCTGGTCGCCGCCGGCGTCTCGGCGCAAGAGGGCATCACGGGCGGGGTGCTGCTGAACCTGGGCGGCATCGTCGGCGGCAGCCTGTTCGGCTGGCTGGCCTCGCGCCTGCCGCTGCCGCGCCTGACCATCGTCAGCCTGCTGCTGGCCGGGCTGGGCATGGCGCTGTTCGCCGGCTTCAACACCCGGCTCGGCATCGCCTTCCCGGTGGCGTTCGTGATCGGCGCGGCGCTGTTCGCGGCGATGGCCGGCCTGTACGCGACCGCGCCGGCGGTGTTCGCGCCGCAGGTGCGCAGCACCGGGCTGGGCTGGGCGATCGGCATCGGCCGGCTCGGCGCGATCCTGTCGCCGCTGACGGTGGGCCTGCTGGTCGACCGCGGCTGGACGCCGTCGACGCTGTACGTGGTCTGCGCGGTGCCGCTGCTGCTGGCCGCCGCGGTCTGCCTGCTGTTGCAGCGTAGCGCGCGCTGAGCCGGGCGCCGGCCTGGCGGCGACGTCAGGAGACGTTGCCGAATGCTGCAGTGCAGCTTGCCATCATGATTATGATCAATAACTATTATTCAAAGTAACTGAAGCGTGCGGCGCCCGGTCCGGGTCGCCGACGCGGGACGGATCGGATCGTGGCGGTTGCGCGCCAGTCCGAAGCCGCGGTGTCCATGGCGTGTGGTCGGATCCGGGAGGATGCGGATGCAGCAGCGAGGCAGTGCGTCGTTCTTGCCGGCCATGCCGGCGCCCGCGGTGCCTGCGGCGGCGCCATGCGGCCGCGCGCCGCTGGCGGCCGGGACCGGCGAACGCCTGCGCTATGCTGTGCGCACCGCTTCCCGGACATGGCGCACCGCCCTTGAGCAACACGGAACTCCCCGACAGCAGCGCGCCGGCCGACTCGATCGACCAGGCCCGGCTGACCCGGCTGCTCGGCTTCCGGCTGACCCGGACCGAGCTGCAGATCCGGCGGATGTTCCTGGATTGCGTGCGCGCCTACGAACTCAAGCCGGTCGACTTCTCGGTGCTGGTGCTGGTGGATGCGAACAGCGGCGCCAACCAGCGCCAGCTCGCCGAGGTGCTCGACGTCTCCCCGCCCAACCTGGCGATCGTGATCGCGCGGCTGATCAAGCGCCGGCTGCTGCGCCAGGTGCGCGGACGCCAGGACCGGCGCATGCAGCATCTGCATCTGACCGCGGCCGGCAAGGCGCTGCTGGACGAGGCCGAGGCCGCGGTGCAGCAGATGGAGGCGCAACTGCTGCAGGCGCTGGGCGCGTCCGCCGGGCGCTCGCTGCTGCGTGCGCTCGACCTGCTCGCCAGGATCGAACCGACGACCTGATTGCCGCGGCGCCCGCGCGCCGCCCCGCCGCGTCCCGCTCCACGCTGCCGTGTGTCCCGGCCGGCGCGTGCAGCGCGTGCGGCGTTCCTCTCCCCCCGCGCTCGGCCGTTCCATCCTGTCCAGGAGAACCATCGCCGTGAGTCGCATGTCCGTCGCCGTCCCCGCAACGCCGCGTCCGCGGCATCTCTCCTTCGCCCTGCTGCTCTCGCTCGCCGGCACCCCGGCCTGGGCGCAGAGCGTGCCGCAGACGGTGCAGCTCCCGAACGGGCTGAACACCGGCGGCACCAGCTTCCTGGATGGCTTCACCCGCACCGAGCCAGGCTGGGGGATCGTGCAGTACGCACGCTACACGCACCTGGACGCGATCGAGGACGCGCGCGGCAACGACGTGCCGGCGTTCCGCGGCACCGACATCGGCTCCACGCTGCTGCTGACCCAGTTCGCCTACGCCACGCCGTACAAGCTGTTCGGCGGCGTGCTCGGGCTCAACGCGCTGGTGCCGCTGGTCAACCTCGACGCCTCGTTCGCCAGCGACAGCCCGGCGCGGCTGCGCGACAACGGCTCCGGCCTGGGCGACATCACCTTCGGCCCGTATCTGCAGATGCTGCCGACGATCCGCGACGGGCGTCCGGTGTTCATCCAGCGCTTCGAGTTCGACGCGATCGCGCCGGTGGGCAAGTTCGATCGCGACCGCGATCTCAACCAGAGCTCGGGCTATTGGTCGCTGATCCCGAGCTGGGCGTTCACCGTGTTGCCCACGCCGCAGTGGGAGCTCAGCGCACGCCTGAACTACCTCTACAACTTCCGCGCCGACAAGGCCGCCAACGCGCCGCAGCTGGCCGGCTTCGCGTTCCGCAACGGCCAGGCCGGCGATGCGTTCTGGGTCAATTTCGCCGGTTCCTACGCGCTGACCCCGGCGTTCCGGCTGGGCGTGAACGGCTACTACCTCAAGCAGCTGCGCGACAACCGCACCAACGGCGAGCGCGTGGCCGACACCAAGCAGAGCCAGTTCTATCTCGGCCCCGGCGCGTCGTGGCGGATCGATGCGCACAACATCCTCAATGCCAATGTGTACCTGCCGGTGGAGGTGAAGAACGCCGCCTCCGGCAACAACGTCAACTTCCAGTACATCCACGTGTTCTGAACCGGATTTCCTTCTCATGACCCTGCACAACAAGACTCTCGTGGTGACCGGCGTGGCCTCGGGCATCGGCGGCGAGGTGGCGCGGCTGGCGCGCTTCCATGGCGCGCGCGTGATCGGCGTGGACCGCAACCCGGTCAGCATGACGCTGGACGGTTTCCACCAGGCCGACCTCGGCGATCCGGCCGCGATCGATGCGCTGGTGGCGCACTTGCCCGAGCGCATCGACGCGCTGGCCAACATCGCCGGCGTGCCCGGCACCGCGCCGGTGGCGCTGGTGGCGAAGGTGAACTACCTGGGCCTGCGCCATCTCAGCCAGGCGCTGCTGCCGCGGATCGCGCCCGGCGGCAGCATCGTCAACGTCGCCTCGATCCTCGGCGCGGAATGGCCGCAACGGCTGGACCTGCATCGCGAACTGGCGCAGACCCCCGACTACGCCGCCGGCGCACGCTGGCTGCAGGCGCATCCGGTGGCGCAGGCCACCTGCTACCAGTACTTCAAGGAAGCGCTGATCGTGTGGAGCGCGCTGCGCTCGCAGGACTGGTTCGCCGGCCACGACGTGCGCGTCAACAGCGTCGCGCCCGGCCCGGTGTTCACGCCGATCCTCGGCGATTTCGTGACCATGCTCGGGCCCGAGCGGGTCCAGGCCGACGCCGGCAAGATGAAGCGCCCGGCCTATGCCGACGAGGTCGCCGAGGCGATCGTGTTCCTCGCCTCCGATGCCGCGCGCTGGATCAACGGCGTCAACCTGCCGGTGGATGGCGGCCTGGCCGCCACCGCGATCTGAACCTCCGTTCTCCCGTCCATTTTCCGAGACCACGCACCATGAATGTCACCAGCACTCCCCTGGCCCATGCCGCGACCTGGCAGGGCACGCTGTTCGACGGCGACTGGATCGCCGCGACGCAGACCCTCGAGGTGATCGAACCCGGCTCCGGCCAGCCGCTGTACGCGGTCGGCAAGGCCGGGCCGGCCGAGGTCGGCGCCGCGGTGGCGAAGGCGCGCGCCGCGCAGCGCGCCTGGGCCGCGACGCCGCCGCGCGAGCGCGCCGCGGTGTTCCATCGCGCCGCGGCGATCCTGCAGGAGCAGGCGCCCGCCGCCGCGGCGCTGATCGCGCGCGAGACCGGCGGCATCCTGGCCAAGGGCGAACACGAGGTGCGCGAGGCGATCGTGCTGCTGCAGCGCGCCGCGGCGATGCCGCTGCACGCCAGCGGTCAGGTGCTGCCGAGCGTGCCCGGCCGCCTGAGCCTGGCGCGGCAGTTGCCGCTGGGCGTGATCGGGGTGATCTCGCCGTTCAACTTCCCGCTGGTGCTGTCGCTGCGCTCGGTGGCGCCGGCGCTGGCGGTCGGCAATGCGGTGGTGCTCAAGCCCGATCCGCGCACCCCGTACGCCGGCGGCTTCGTCATCGCCGAGGTGCTGGCCGCCGCCGGCCTGCCCAAGGGCCTGCTGCACGTGCTGCCCGGTGGCGCCGATGCCGGCCAGGCGCTGGTCGAGGCGCCCGGCGTGCCGATGATCGCCTTCACCGGCTCCACTGCGGCCGGCCGCAAGATCGGCGAGCTGGCCGGCCGGCACTTGAAGAAGGTCTCGCTGGAACTGGGCGGCAAGAACGCGCTGATCGTGCTGGAGGACGCCGACCTGGAGCGCGCGGTCTCGGCGATCGCCTTCGGCGCCTACTTCCATCAGGGCCAGATCTGCATGGCCACCGGCCGCGTGCTGGTCCAGCGCGGCATCGCCGCCGAGCTGACCCGGCGCCTGGCCGAGAAGGCGCGGCACCTGCCGGTCGGCGACCCGGCCAGCGGCCAGGTCGCGCTGGGGCCGATCATCGACCAGCGCCAGCTGCAGAACATCGCGGACATCGTCGCCGCCTCGGTCGCGGCCGGCGCGGTGGTCGAGGCCGGCGGCAGCCATGAGGGCCTGTTCTACGCGCCGACGGTGCTGTCCAACGTGCAGCCGGGCATGCGCGCGTTCGAGGAGGAAGTGTTCGGGCCGGTGGCCAACATCATCGTCTTCGACAGCGACGACGAGGCGGTGGAGCTGGCCAACCGCACCGAGTACGGCCTGTCGGCCGGTGTGATCTCGGCTTCGGTGGGTCGCGCGCTGGCGATCGGCGAACGCCTGCACACCGGGTTGCTGCACATCAACGACCAGACCGTGGCCGACGAGGTGGTCAACCCGTTCGGCGGCACCGGCGCCTCCGGCAACGGCACCAGCGTCGGCGGCCCGGCGGACTGGGAGCAGTACACCCACTGGCAGTGGGTCACGATCAAGGATGCGGTGCCGCAGTACCCGTACTGAGCGACGTGCGTCAGCCCCTCTCCCGCCGGGAGAGGGGTTGGGGGCGCCGCAAGAAATCCGCAGAAGCCGCCATGACGAACGCGTCGCCACGCGCCAGCCAAGGTGAACCATCGTGATGCTGTTGCTGGATCGTTTGCCTCACTGGCGCGTGGCGACGCGTTCGTCTTCACTGCGGCGTTGGATTTCTCGCGGCGCCCCTCATCCGCCCCTACGGGGCACCTTCTCCCGACGGGAGAAGGAGGATTCCCATTCTCCCCCCACTGAGGTTGATCCACATGAGCAGCAACACCGAACAAGACACCGTCGCCTATGCCGTCGAGGACGGCGTGGCCTGGGTGAAATTCAACCGCCCGGAGAAGCGCAACGCGATGAGTCCGGCGCTCAACCGCAGGATGATGGAGGTGCTGGACGCGCTCGAGTTCCGCGACGACGTGCGCGTGCTGGTGCTGAGCGGCGAGGGCAGCGCCTGGACCGCCGGCATGGACCTGCAGGAGTATTTCCGCGACACCGAGGCGCACGGCCTGGCCGGCACGCGCAAGGCGCAGCGCGAGAGCTACGGCTGGTGGCGGCGTCTGCGCTGGTACCAGAAGCCGACCATCGCGATGGTCAACGGCTGGTGCTTCGGCGGCGGCTACGGCCCGCTGTTCGCCTGCGACCTGGCCTTCGCCGCCGAGGAGGCCAAGTTCGGCCTGTCCGAGATCAACTGGGGCATCCTGCCCGGCGGCGGCGCGTCCAAGGTGGCGGCCGAGTTGCTGTCGTTCCGGCGCGCGATGTACCACGCCATGCTCGGCGAGCCGATCGACGGGCGCACTGCCGCCGAGTGGGGCCTGGTCAACGAGGCGCTGCCGGGCGAGCGCCTGCGCGCGCGCGTGGCGGAGGTGGCGCAGGCCTTGTCGAAGAAGAATCCGGTGGCGCTGAAGGCGACCAAGGACGCGGTCCGCCGCGTGCGCGAGATGACCTACGAGAACGCCGAGGACTACCTGGTGCGCGCGCAGGAGGCGGCCAACAGCTACGACAACGACGGCCGCAAGGAAGGCCTGAAGCAGTTCCTGGACGAGAAGACCTACAAGCCCGGCCTGGGCGCCTACGACCTGTCCCGGCAACGCCGCGACGCCTGACCACAGCGAGGCCGCGATGGACATGAGCACGACTTCCGCCGCGCCGCCGCTGGGCGCGGCGCGGACCCCGGTGCAGCGCCTGCTGGAGCCGGCCTCGATCGCCATCGTCGGCGCCTCGCCGACGCCCGGCGCGCTCGGCGCCTCGGTGCTGGGCAATCTCGAACGCAACGGCTATGCAGGGCGGATCCACCTGATCAACCCCAAGCGCGAGGAGATCGGCGGGCGCCCGTGCCTGGCGGCGATCGAACAGCTGCCCGACGGCGTGGACGTGGCGGTGCTGGCGATCCCGCAGCCGGCGGTGCTCGACGCGGTGCGCGCGCTGGCCGCGCGCGGGGTGGGCGCGGCGGTGATCTTCTCGGCCGGTTTCGCCGAGGCCGGCGAGGCCGGGCAGGCGCAGCAGCGCGAGATCGCGCGCATCGCCGCGGCGGCCGGCATGCTGGTCGAAGGCCCCAACTGCCTGGGTTGCATCAACTACCTGGCGCGCATCCCGCTGACCTTCATCGAAGCCGACGTCAGCGCCGAACAGGCCGCGCGCAACCGCGCCGCGCCGGCGATCGGCATCCTCTCGCAGAGCGGGGCGATGATGACGGTGCTCAACACCACCCTGGCCAGCCGCGAGCTGCCGCTGTCCTATGCGATCTCCACCGGCAACGAGGCCGCCAGCCACATCGAGGACTACATCGAGTTCCTGCTCGATCATCCGGGCACGCGGGTGATCGCGATGATCGCCGAGCAGTTCCGCCAGCCGCGGCGGCTGCTGGCGCTGGCGCGGCGCGCGCGCGCCGCCGGTACCCGGCTGGTGCTGCTGCATCCGGGCAAGAGCAGCGCCGCGCGCGAATCGGCCGCCACCCACACCGGCGCGCTCGCCGGCGACCATCAGGTGATGCGCACGCTGGTCGAACGCGCCGGCGTGGTGCTGGCCGACACCCTGGAAGAACTGGGCGACATCGTCGAGATCGCGCTGCGCTGCCAGTTCCTGCCGGCGGCGGGCACCGCGATCCTGGGTGAGTCCGGCGCGTTCAAGGCGCTGTGCCTGGACCTGTGCGAGGACCTGGGCCTGGCCCTGCCACCCTTGCACGACGCCGATTCGCCGGCGCTGCGCGCGGCGCTGCCGCCGTTCGTCGCGGTCAGCAATCCGCTCGATCTCACCGCGCAGGGGCTGGTCGATCCGGACCTGTACCAGCGCACGCTGGCGGCGCTGTTCGACGACCCGCGCTGCGCCTCGATCGTGGTCGGCCTGATCCAGACCGATCCGGTGACCTGCGCGATCAAGCTGCCGCCGGTGCTGCGCGCGGTGCGCGAACTGCGCCCGCGCAAGGCGGTGATCTTCGCCGGCCTGGACGAGGGCGCGGCGTTGCCGGCCGACTATCTCGCCCAACTGCGCGAACTGGGCGTGCCGTACTTCCCCAGCACCGAGCGCGCGCTGCGTGCGCTCGCACGCCTGGCGGCGCTGGCCGCGCGCGACTTCGACGAAGCCGCGGCGGTGCCGGTGCAGCTCGCCTTGCCGGCGCAGGCCGGGGTGATTCCCGAGCACCGCGCCAAGGCGCTGCTGGCGCCGCTCGGGCTGCCGTTCGCGCCCGGCGAACTGGCCGGCACGCTGCAGCAGGCGCAGGCGGCGGCGGCGCGGATCGGCTATCCGGTGGCATTGAAGGTGCAATCGGTGCAGCTGGGCCACAAGAGCGATGTCGGCGGCGTGATCCTCGGCCTCGGCGATGCGACGGCGCTGGCGCAGGGCTGGGAGCGCTTGCACGCCAACCTGGCCCGGCATGCGCCGGACGCGCCGCTGGAGGGCGTGCTGGTCGAGGCGATGGCCGAGCGCGGCATGGAGATGATCGTTGGCGCGCGCCACGATCCGCAGTGGGGGCCGGTGGTCCTGGTCGGCTTCGGCGGCGTCGCCGCCGAGGTGATCCGCGACGTGCGCCTGCTCGCGCCGGACCTGCCGGCGGCCGCGGTAGTCCGCGAACTGGAACGGCTCAAGGGCGCGGCGCTGCTGCATGGCCATCGCGGCGCGCCGGCGCTGGACGTGGCCGCGCTGGCCGAACTGGTGGTGCGGCTGGGCGCGGTGCTGCGCGCGCAACCGCGCATCCGCGAGATCGACCTCAATCCGGTGCTCGTCTACCCGCGGGGCCGCGGCGTGCTCGCGCTGGACGCGCTGATGCTGATCGACTGACCCGGCCGCGCGGCCGGCTTTTCCACGACGCCACCTGACCCGGAGCACATGATGCAGGCAGATCCTTTCGATCCCGCGCGGCTGGCGCCCGACGCGTTGCAAGCGCTGACGACCATCGCCGCCGCCAGCGCGGGCGCGCCGCCGCTGCACAGCTTGCCGATGCCGGCCATGCGCCAGGCGTACAAGGGCGTCACCACCTTGCTCGGTGGCGAGCCATGGCCGATGCAGGACGTGCGCGATTTTCAGGCCGACGGGCCGCTGGGGCCGATCCCGCTGCGGCGCTACGTGCCGGCGGGAGCGCTGGCGCCGTACGCGACCATCGTGTACCTGCATGGCGGCGGTTGGAGCCTGGGCGACCTGGACAGCCACGACAAGGTCTGCCGGCGCCTGGCGCAGGCCGCGGGCTGCGTGGTGGTCGCCGTGGACTACCGGCTGGCGCCGGAGCACCCGGCGCCGGCCGGTCCCGAGGACGTGCTGGCGGCGATCCGCTGGCTGGCCGCGCATGCCGGCACGCTGGATCTGGATCCGGCGCGCTTCGCGGTGGCCGGCGACAGCGCCGGCGGCGGCCTGGCGGCGATGGCGTGCCAGTTGCTGCGCGGCCAGGTGGCGCTGCGCGCGCAGGTGTTGTTCTATCCGGGCACCGACCTGTCGGCGACTGGCGACGCGTTCGCGTCGCGGCGCCGCAATGGCGCGGTGCCGCCGTTGACGCTGGAGCTGATGCAGGCGATGTCCGGTCCGTTCCTGTCGTCTGGCATCGACACGCGCGATCCGCGCCTGTCCCCGCTGCAGGCGACCGATTTCGCCGGATTGCCGCCGGCGCTGATCTTCACCGCCGAGTGCGATGCGCTGCTCGACGACGGTCGCCTGTACGCCGAGGCGCTGCGGGCCGCCGCGGTGCCGGTGGACTACGTCGAACTGCCCGGCATGGTCCACGGCTTCATCGAGATGGCGGGTGTGGTGCCGGCCGCGGCCCAGGCGATCGAGCGCAGCGGCGACTTCCTGCGCAAGCGCCTGGCGTGACGCGATCGGGTCCGGCTCGCTGCGCCGCGCAGCCCCGGCTGGCAACTCGACCGGCCCAAAGCGACCTGTTCGGAGAGGGAGGGCAGTCTAGCGCGGTGCCGGCACGCCGCCGCCCTGCTGCGCGCGGCGGAACGCATTCGGCGAACAGCCGGCGTTGCGCGCGAAATAGCGGCTGAAATAGGCCGCGTCGGCGAAGCCCAGCCAGGTGGCGATCTGCTGCACGCTCAGCGAGGTGTAGACCAGGCTGCGCTGCGCTTCCAGCATCACCCGCCGCTGCAGCAGCTGCAGTGGCGCGGCGCCGGCATGCTGCCGGCACAGCGCGCCGAGGTGGCTGGCGCTGAGTCCGAGCTGGTCGGCATAGCGCTGCAGCGGCCAGTGTTCGCGATAGTGCCGGTCCACCAGCGCCAGGAAGCCGCGCACATGCGCGCTGCCGCGGTCGTGGCCGCTGTCAGCGCCCGGCGCGGGTTGCTGCAGCACGCGCCGCGCGGTCCACACCAGCAGCTGGCCGGCCAGCGCATGCAGCATCGGCACCCGGCCCTCGCGGCGGTGCGCGTGTTCGGCGGCGAGTGCGGCGAAGCAGGCGTCGAGCGTGGTGCGCTCGCGCCCGACCTCCAGGCACGCCGGCCGCGCCAGCGCCTGCGCCATCTGCGGCCACTGCGCGTGCCAGGCCTGCAGCAGCGCGGCGGACAGGGTGACGATGTGGCCGCGGATGCGCCGATGGAAATCGAAGCCGTGCACGTACAGCGGCGGCATCCACACCAGCGTGGCGCGGTCCACGCGCTGGCTGCGGCCGTCGATGTGGATCCCGGCCGGGCCGCTCTGCACGTACAGCAGCTGCGACAGGTCGTGGTGGCGGTGCGGGCGGATCCGCCAATCGTGCAGGCGGCTGCGCGCCGCGATCGATTCCCAGTGCAGCGCATCGGCCGCGGCGCCGTCGCCGGTCTCCCCATACAGGCGGAACGCGGGGACGGGGTGTGCCTGAACGCTCGGTTCGGTGATCGCAGCCATCGTCGGAAAGTGCAGGAAATCCTGCGGTTAGTCCATTGGCATCCGCCGATCGCGGCAGAAGACTGGCGAAAAGTACCGCAACCGTGTTCGGGAGGACAGCATGAAGACCACCGTCGCCATCATCGGCGCAGGTCCCGCGGGGCTGCTGCTCGGCCAGCTGCTGCTGCGCCAGGGCATCGATACCATCGTCATCGAGCGGCGTTCGCCGCAATACGTGCTCTCGCGCATCCGCGCCGGGGTGCTGGAGCAGGGCACGGTGGAGCTGCTGCGCGCGGCCGGCGCCGATGCGCGGCTGCAGCGCGAGGGCGTGGTCCACCACGGGTTCGAACTGATGCTGGACGGGCGCCGCGAGCGCATCGACCTGAGCGGCCCCACCGGCGGGCGCGCGGTCACCATCTACGGCCAGACCGAGGTCACCCGCGACCTGATGCAGGCGCGGGCCGAGGCCGGCGGCGTCAGCGTGTACGCCGCCGAGGACGTGACCTTGCACGGCCTGGACGGCGAACAGCCGTGGGTGGAGTACGTGCAGGACGGGACGCGGCTGCGGCTGGGCTGCGACTACATCGCCGGCTGCGACGGCTTCCATGGGATCAGCCGCGCCTCGATCCCGGCCGGGGTGCTGCGCGAGTACGAGCGGGTCTATCCGTTCGGCTGGCTGGGCGTGCTGGCCGATACCGCGCCGGTCAACGAGGAGTTGATCTATGCGCGGCACGCGCGCGGCTTTGCGCTGTGTTCGATGCGATCGCCCACGCGCACCCGCTACTACGTGCAGGTGCCGGCCGGCGAGCGGGTGGAGGACTGGCCGGACGCGCGCTTCTGGGACGAGTTGCGCGCGCGCCTGCCGGACGCGGTGGCCGCGCGCCTGCGCACCGGGCCGGCGATCGAGAAGAGCATCGCGCCGCTGCGCAGCTATGTGGTGGAGCCGATGCAGTACGGGCGGCTGTTCCTGGCCGGCGATGCGGCGCATATCGTGCCGCCGACCGGGGCCAAGGGCTTGAATCTGGCGGCGGGCGACGTGGGGCTGTTGGCGTCGTTGTTCGCGCAGGCGCGGCAGCAGGGCGACGCTGCGCCGCTGCAGCGCTATTCGGAGCTGGCGTTGAAGCGGGTGTGGAAGGCGGTGCGCTTTTCGTGGTGGATGACGACGATGCTGCATCACTTCCCCGACGAGGACGCGTTCGAGCGGCGGCTGCACGAAGCCGAGTTGGACTATCTGCTGGGCAGTGCCGGTGGGCGCGCGACGATTGCGGAGAACTATGCGGGGTTGCCGATGGAGACGGGGGCGGCGTTGGCTTAGCCGGGTCGGCGGAACGCGAGGCCGGATGGCAGCGGATCCCATCGGCGTATCGATTGCCCCGCTCCTTGTAGGAGCGACTTCAGTCGCGACGAACGAAGCGGTACAGCGTCCGATCTCATTCGCCGCGAGAGGGCTGGATTATTTGGTCCGGAGACGTGCTGAAGCCAGCGCTTGAGCTAGAGCTAGAGCTAGAGCTAGAGCAACAGCAGAGAGCAACAGCAAAGGCTTTCGCCTTGCGGCGAGTCACTTTTCTTTGCTTGTGCAAAGAAAAGTAACCAAAAGAAAGCACACCCCGCAGCGCGCCCTCCGCGCTGCGCGCTCCGGGGCCGCAGCCCCGACGGGCATTTTTCGATGGCACATCCCTGTGCCAGCGAAAAACGGCGCGCATCCTGCGCGCCGCCCTTCGGGTATTCGCCCGCCGGGTCTGCCGCGCTGAGGGGGCCCGGAAAATCAAAAGCACAGCAGCAACAGCAACAGTAGGAGCAAGAGCAAGAGCAAGAGCAGGAGCAAGAGCAAGAGCAGGAGCAGGAGCAACAGCCGGGTAAGGACAAGCGTGACGGTGGAAGTAACGGCGCTAGCGCGCTCTTAGCCCCTCTCCCATCGGGAGAGGGGTTGGGGTGAGGGTACGGGCGCAGCCTGGCGCTGCTTCAAATTGCACGAGGTTCCGCGCGTACCCTCATTTGCCTCGATGGGGTGCGTGTGAGGCAATCCCACTCTGGCCGGTCGCGCGACGCAGGCTCACAGCGCGTCGGCGCGGTAGCCGGTGTCGATGCTGATGCTGCCGCCCAGGGCGCGGGAGACGCAGGCGCAGAGTTTGCGGTTCTCGCGGCGCTGTTCGTCGCTGAAGAAGACGTCGCGGTGGTCCAGGCCGGCGTCGGCGGCGAGCACGTCCACCTGGCACAGGCCGCATTCGCCGCGGCGGCATTCGGCCATCATTTCCACGCCGGCCGCCTGCAGGGCGTCGAGCATCGATTCGTTCTCGGCCACCGGGACCTCCAGGCCCAGCGCCGGCAGCCGCACCACGAACGGTTGCGCCGCGGCGCTGCCGCTGTTGCCGAAGGTCTCGAAGTGCAGCCGCGCGCGCGAACGTCCGGCGGCGTGCCAGTGGCGGCGCACCGCGTCGAGCATGCCCAGCGGGCCGCAGACGTAGATCTCCGCGGTCGCGGACAGCTTGGCGATCTCGGTCTCCAGGTCGGGCGCGCCGTGTTCGTCGTCGCAATGCAGCTGCAGGCGCTCGCCCAGCGTGGCCTGCAGCTGCGGCAGGTAGGCCATCGCGCTGCGCGCGCGGCCCACGTAGAGCAGGCGGAACGCCGGATGCCGCTGCGCCAGCCGCTGCGCCATGCCCAGGATCGGGGTGATGCCGATGCCGCCGGCCACCAGCAGGATCTCTGCGGCGCGCTCGTCGAGCGCGAAGTTGTTGCTGGGGACGGAGGTCTCGAGGCTGTCGCCCGGCGCCAGCGTCCACATGTGGCGCGAGCCGCCGCGGCTGTCGGGCATCGCGCGTACCGCGATCAGGTAGCGGCCGTCGGCGCGCGGCTCGCCGACCAGCGAGTAGGAGCGCATGTCCTCGCGCCCGTTCAGGCGCAGGCGGAAGTCGAGGTGGCTGCCGACCGCGAACGGACGCGTGTGCGCGCCGGGATCGAGCAGAATCTCGCGCACGCCGTCGCAGGCATCGGCGATCGCGACCACGCGGGTGGGGTACCACTGGGTTTCCTTGCGCATGGCGGGGGTCCAGGTGTGGAGGAAGAAGAACGGTCTGCTGAGAACGCGAGCGGTGCGCGCCGCGGCCGGCACGCTGTCGGCTCAGGACGTTCCGTCGCTGCCGCGCGCCCGCGCGCCAGGCGCCTTGCGCCGGATCAGCGCGCCGCCGTGGACGCGGCCGATCGCGTGCTGGTCGCGCAGGGCGTAGCGGAAGTTGCGTTGCGCCAGGTGCGCGTGCTCGCGCATCAGCGCCTCGGCGCGTGCGCCCTGGCGCTGCTCGATCGCCTCGACCACCTGCCGGTGCTGGTCCTGCGCCAGGGTCAGGATCAGCCGCGCTTCCGGCACCGCCGCCTGCGCCATCACGAAGCCGTTGGGCGAGGCGAACGGCAGCTGCACCGTGCGCGCGAACTCGCGCGCGAGCAGCTCGCTGCCGGCCATCCCGATCAGCAAGGCATGCAGCCGTTCGTTGTATTGCACGTAGTCGGCGAAGTCGTCCTCGGCCAGGTCCGAGGCCAGTACCGCGTCCAGCCGTTCCAGCAGCACGCGCGCCTGCTGCAGGTCGGTGGCGCTGGCGCCGCGTTCGGCGGCCAGGCGCGCGGCCAGCCCCTCCAGGGTGCCGCGCAGTTCGATCGCGTCGTGCACGTCGCGCTCGCTGAAGGACTTCACCGCGTAGCCGCCGCCGGGCAGGGCGGTGGTCAGGCCTTCCTCGCACAGACGTTGCAGCGCCGCGCGCACCGGGGTGCGCGAGACGCCGAGGCGTTCGACCACCGCCAGTTCCGACAGGCGCTCGCCCGGCGCCAGCGTGCCGCCGAGGATCAGGTCGCGCAGTTCGAGCAGCGCGCGGGTGGTCTGCGCGGCGCTGGAGCGGAACGGAGGCGTGGCGTTCATGGCAATCCGAAAGAAAGGGAGGGCGGGCGGGATCAGCCGACCATGCGCATGTCCAGGTCGCGGCTGCGCTGTTCGCGCGCGATCATGCGCTCGATCAGACGCCGCGCCCACATCCCGCCGGCATCGACGTTGAGGTTGTAGAACACGTGGTCCGGATGCGCGTCGATCGCGCGCTGCTGCGCCTCCAGCACCGCCTCGTCCTCGCCGAACACACCGGTCACGCCCTCGCGCAGCAGTGTGGTCATCGACTGCTCGTGCAGCGAGTGGTTGCGCATGAACGCCCAGAAGTAGTGGCAGCTGCCGTCGGTCTCGGGGGTGATGGTGTTGAGCACGTAGCCGTTCACGCCCTGGCTGCGGTCGCCTTCCGGCGCGCCGCTGCCGGCGATCGCCACGCCGACGTCGATGGCGATGGTGCACGGCGCCTCGAAGCGGATGATCTGCCAGCGGTCGACCTTGCCGCGGTAGCCCAGCGCGTGCTCGATCTGCCGCGCCCAGAACGGCGGCGGGTCGATGTCGCGCATCCAGCGCGAGACGGTGACCGTGCGCTCGCCGTGCACCACCTCGAACGGCGCCTCGGCCACCGCGTCCTGGCCGATGCTGGAGCCGTGCACGAAGGTCTCGTGGGTCAGGTCCATCAGGTTGTCCAGCACCAGCCGGTAATCGCACTTGACCTGGATGGTGCGGCCGT
This sequence comes from Xanthomonas sp. DAR 80977, assembly GCF_041240605.1. NCBI lineage: Bacteria > Pseudomonadati > Pseudomonadota > Gammaproteobacteria > Lysobacterales > Lysobacteraceae > Xanthomonas > Xanthomonas bundabergensis. The sequence goes on from NZ_CP162487.1 coordinate 495,065, forward strand.
CGCCGGCCCAGGCCGGGTCGCTGTTCCAGTGCAGGTCCGGGATCAGCGCCGGATCGGCGAGGGCGGCATCGCCGGGCCAGATCCACACGTAGCGGTGTTTCTCGGCGACCGGGAAGCTGCGCACGCAGGCCGAGGGGTTGATCGTCTCCTGCGAAGGCATGTGCACGCAGCGGCCGTGCGCGTCGTAGACCAGGCCGTGGTAGCCGCAGACCACGTCGTCGCCGCGCAGCTTGCCCATCGACAGCGGCACCAGCCGGTGCCAGCAGGCGTCCTCCAGCGCCACCAGCGCGCCGGCGCCGGTGCGGTAGAGCACGATGTCCAGGTTGCAGGCCTTGCGCGGCAGCAGCGCGTGGCGGACCTCGTGGTCCCAGGCGATGGCATACCAGGCGTTGAGCGGGTAGCGGGGAAGTTGGTCGGACATGGCGGGTCCTGTATACATTTGGCGACGCGCCCAGCTGGGCGCAGCGGAAGAATTACGCCTGCATCCGTTTTCTGAGAGTTAAAAAAAGCGGATGCCGGCGTTTTGTATACATTGGACCGCATCTGCGCACGCCGCACTGCAGCATCGATAATGTTCGATTATCGATTTACATGGCCGGTAATCGAATTGACCGGGCGCGGTGCTGGGCCTAACGTGTCGCTCTGCCCGGCGCAGGACGACGGCCTTGCGAGGCCTGTTCCGCACACCGGCGCTCCGATCAACCAGGCACCACGGCGCCCGGCGCCGCTGCGCATTTGCGGGAGACAGCAGACATGTCGGCAACCCTTCACCGCCCCGCGACCGGCCTGCGTCCGGCGCCCGGGCATGGCCCTGCAGGAATGGCGCAATGATCGACAAGACCGTCGCCTCGTTCGAGGCCGCCGTGGCCGACATCCACGACGGCGCCACGGTGATGATCGGCGGCTTCGGCAGCGCCGGCATGCCGGACGAACTGATCGACGCGCTGATCGCCCAGGGCGCGCGCGAGCTGACCATCGTCAACAACAACGCCGGCAACGGCGAGACCGGGCTGGCCGCGCTGATCAAGCACAAGCGCGTGCGCAAGATCATCTGCTCGTTCCCGCGGCAGAGCGATTCGCAGCATTTCGACGCGGCCTACCGCGCCGGCGAGATCGCGCTGGAACTGGTGCCGCAGGGCAACCTGGCCGCACGCATCCATGCCGCCGGCAACGGCCTGGGGGCGATCTTCACCCCGACCGGCTACGGCACCGAACTGGCCAGGGGCAAGGAAACGCGCGAGATCGACGGCCGCCACTACGTGCTCGAGTACCCGATCCGCGCCGACTTCGCGCTGATCAAGGCGCACCGCGGCGACCGCTGGGGCAACTTGGTGTACCGCAAGACCGCGCGCAACTTCGGCCCGCTGATGGCGATGGCCGCCGACTGCACCATCGCGCAGGTCGGCGCGGTGGTGGCGCTGGGCGCACTGGATCCGGAAGCCGTGGTCACCCCCGGCATCTTCGTGCAACGCGTGGTCGCCGCAGGAGAACGCGCATGAACCGCCTGAGCCGCGAACAGATCGCCGCGCGCGTGGCGCGCGACATCGCCGAGGGCGCCTACGTCAACCTCGGCATCGGCCTGCCGACCCTGGTCGCCAACTTCCTGCCCGCCGACAAGGAGATCTTCCTGCATTCGGAGAACGGCGTGCTCGGCATGGGCCCGGCGCCGGCGCCCGGCGCGGAGGACCCGGACCTGATCAACGCCGGCAAGCAGCCGGTGACGCTGCTGACCGGCGGCTGCTACTTCCACCATGCCGACTCGTTCGCGATGATGCGCAGCGGCCGCCTCGACGTGTGCGTGCTCGGCGCGTTCCAGGTCTCGGTGCATGGCGACCTGGCCAACTGGAGCACCGGCGCGCCCGATGCGATCCCGGCGGTCGGTGGCGCGATGGACCTGGCGATCGGCGCCAGGGACGTGTTCGTGATGATGGACCTGCTGACCAAGAGCGGCGACAGCAAGCTGGTCGCCGAATGCACCTATCCGCTGACCGGCCTGCGCTGCGTCTCGCGCGTCTACACCGACCTGGGCGTGTTCGCGGTCGGCAAGCACGGCGCCGCCGTCATCGAACTCGTCGACGGCGTGTCGCTGGACGAGCTGCAACGCCTGACCGGCCTGCCGCTGGCGCTGGCCTGACCTGGAGATTGCGCAATGAGCGACGTGTACATCATCGACGGCATCCGCACCCCGATCGGCCGCTACGGCGGCGCGCTCGCCGGCGTGCGCGCCGACGACCTCGGCGCGCTGCCGATCCAGGCGCTGCTGGCGCGGCATCCGCAACTGGATCCGGCATTGGTCGAGGACGTCTATCTCGGCTGCGCCAACCAGGCCGGCGAGGACAACCGCAACGTCGCGCGCATGAGCCTGCTGCTGGCCGGCCTGCCGTCCAGCGTGCCCGGCAGCACCGTCAACCGCCTGTGCGGCTCGGGGCTGGATGCGGTCGGCACCGTCGCGCGCGGCATCCGCGCCGGCGAGCTGGGGCTGGCGATCGCCGGCGGCGTGGAATCGATGTCGCGCGCGCCGTACGTGATGGGCAAGGCCGCGACGCCGTTCGCGCGCGAGCAGCGCATCGAGGACACCACGATGGGCTGGCGCTTCGTCAATCCCGAGATGAAGCGTCTGTACGGCGTGGAGCTGATGGGCGAGACCGCCGAGAACGTCGCCGCGCGCTACGGCGTGTCGCGCGAGGACCAGGACGCGTTCGCGCTGCGCAGCCAGCAGCGCACCGCCGCCGCGCAGGCGAGCGGCTTCTTCGACGGCGAGATCGTGCCGGTGACGGTGCCCGGCAACAGGCGCGGCGAGAGCGTCGAGGTCGCGCGCGACGAGCATCCGCGCGCGGACACCACGGCCGAGGCGCTGGCCAGGCTCAAGCCGATCTTCCGCCAGCCGGGCACGGTCACCGCCGGCAACGCGTCGGGCATCAACGACGGCGCCGCCGCCTTGCTGCTGGCCTCCGCCGCGCAGGTGCAGGCGCTGGGCCTGACCCCGCGGGCGCGCGTGCTCGGCTTCGCCGCGGCCGGCGTGGAGCCGGCCTACATGGGCATCGGTCCGGTGCCGGCCACGCGCACGCTGCTGGCGCGGCTCGGCGCGAAGATCGAGGACTTCGACGCGATCGAACTCAACGAGGCCTTCGCCGCGCAGGGGCTGGCCTGCCTGCGCGAACTCGGCCTGGCCGACGATGCCGCGCACGTCAACGCCAACGGCGGCGCGATCGCGCTCGGCCATCCGCTGGGCATGAGCGGCGCGCGCCTGGCGCTGACCCTGCTGCGCCAGCTCGAGGCTGGCGGCGGCCGCCGCGGCCTGGCGACGATGTGCATCGGCGTCGGCCAGGGCGTGGCGCTGGCGATCGAGCGGGTCTGAGCGACTACCCTGTAGGAGCGGCTTCAGCCGCGAGCGCGGCGCCATGCAGCCGCGCCTGCCGGGCGCAACAACCGCAGACGAAACAGGCTCCGTGCGGAGCCACCGGAAGGAGCAAGATGAGCGATTCCACCCACCAGGCGCTGCTCGGCTATCGCAAGCCGTATCCGGGCACGCAGCCGCCGTACATCCATCCCGCCTACGCCTCGACCGTGCGCCGCGGCCCCAGCCGCGACCCGATCGCGATCCCGGCGACGCTGTCGGAAGTCACCGGTCCGACCCTGGACCGCATCACCCTGGGCGCGCATGCCGCCGACCTCACCGCCGGTTTCCCCGGCGAACCGCTGGGCGAGCGCATCGTCGTCTCCGGCCGCGTGCTCGACGAGAACGGCCAGCCGGTGCGCAACAGCGTGGTCGAGGTCTGGCAGTGCAACGCCGCCGGCCGCTACCTGCACAGCGGCGACCAGCACGACGCGCCGCTGGACCCCAACTTCACCGGCACCGGCCAGGTGCTGACCGACGAACACGGCCGCTACCGCTTCAAGACCATCAAGCCCGGCGCCTACCCGTGGCGCAACCACTACAACGCCTGGCGCCCGGCGCACATCCATTTCTCGCTGCACGGCGAGGGCATCGGCCAGCGCCTGGTCACACAGATGTATTTCCCCGGCGATCCGCTGCTGGCCTACGACCCGATCTTCAATTGCGTGGACGACGACAAGGCCAAGGCGCGGATGGTGTCGGCGTTCGACTGGGAGAACGCGATCAGCGAATACGCGCTGGCCTACCGGTTCGACATCGTGCTGCGCGGCCGCAAGCAGACCGTCTGGGAGTGACACCATGAGTTTTCAGGCAACCCCTTCGCAAACCGTCGGCCCGTACTACCGCCTGGGCCTGGAGCCGCTGTACCGCACCGAGATCGCGCCGGCCGCGGCGCGCGGCGAGCGCGTGCAGGTGAGCGGCAGCGTGTTCGATGGCGCCGGCGTGCCGGTCGCCGATGCGGTGCTGGAGATCTGGCAGGCCGACGCCGCCGGCATCTACGCCCATCGCGACGACCCGCGCCACGACGACCACGATCCGGCCTTCCACGGCTGGGGCCGCGTGCCCACCGACGCGCATGGCCGGTTCTCCTTCAGCACGGTGATGCCGGGCCGGGTGGCCGGGCCGCGGGGCACGCCGCAGGCGCCGCACCTGGTGGTGCTGGTGTTCATGCGCGGGCTGTTGCGCGCCGCCTCCACCCGGCTGTACTTCGCCGATGCCGCCGGCAACGGCGAGGACCCGATCCTGGCGCTGGTGCCGCCGGAGCGCCGCGGCACGCTGCTGGCCGCACGCACCGCGCCGGGCCAGTACGCCTGGGACGTGCGCATGCAGGGCGAGCAGGAGACGGTGTTCTTCAGCTATTGAGCGCTGGCGCTCGCCGCGTTCATGTCCCCGCTGATGCGTGTTGTGGGAGCGACTTCAGTCGCGACGGGCTTTACATGTAGAGCCCGTCGCGACTGAAGTCGCTCCCACAGATGACCGCGGCAGCCGGGCGATGTCCCGCTCGGCGCGCTCCGCCGCATCCCGTCATCGCGTTGGCGCTACCCTTGGCCGGCCCGACGCGCCGGCCCGACCTGCAGAGAGATCACGCATGAGTTCCAGCTTTTCCCTGCTCAGCCCCCTGTTCGGCGACCCCGACATCGATGCGCTGTTCGACGACGCCGCGCGCGTGCAGGGCATGCTCGACGTCGAGGCCGCGCTGGCGCAGGCCGAGGCGCGCTGCGGGGTGATCCCCGAAGCGGCGCTCGCACCGATCCAGGCCGCTTGCCAGGCGCGGCACTACGACCTGGCCGCGCTCGGCCAGGCCACCGCGCTGGCCGGCAATCCGGCCATTCCGCTGGTCAAGGCGCTGACCGCGAAGGTCGAGGCCGCCGACGCGGACGCCGCGCGCTGGGTGCACTGGGGCGCCACCAGCCAGGACGTGATCGACAGCGGCAGCGTGCTGCAGCTGCGCGCCGCGCTGGACGCGCTGCAGCCGAAGCTGGCCGCGCTGTGCGAGGCCATGCGCGCGCTCGCCCAGCGCGAACGCGACACCGGCCTGCCCGGGCGCACCCTGTTGCAGCAGGCGGTGCCGGTGACCTTCGGGCTCAAGGCGGCCGGCTGGCTGGATGCGCTGCAACGCGCGCAGCGCCGGCTGCAGGCGTTGCGCGAGGATGCGCTGGTGCTGCAGTTCGGCGGCGCCGCCGGCACCCTGGCCTCGTTGCAGACGCAGGGCCTGGAGGTGGCGCAGGCGCTGGCGCAAACGCTGCGGCTGCCGCTGCCGGCGCTGCCCTGGCATGCCGCGCGCGACCGCATCGTCGAGGTCGGCAGCGCGTTCGCGCTGCTGGCCGGGACCCTGGGCAAGATCGCCACCGACATCGTGCTGCTGATGCAGTCGGAAGTGGCCGAGGCGTTCGAGCCGGCCGCGGCCGGCAAGGGCGGTTCCTCGGCGATGCCGCACAAGCGCAACCCGGTGGGCTGCGTGGCCGCCATCGCCGCGGCCACGCGCGTGCCCGGCCTGGTGTGCACGCTGTACGCGGCACTGCCGCAGCCGCACGAGCGCGCCGCCGGGCAGTGGCATGCCGAGTGGGAAACGCTGCCGGAGATCGTGCGCCTGAGCGCCGGCAGCCTGGCGCAGATGCGCATCGTCATCGACGGCCTGCAGCTGGATCGCGCGCGCATGCGCACCCACCTGGACAGCCACGGCGGGCTGCTCTACGCCGAGGCCGTGTCGGTCGCGCTCGCCGCGACCCTGGGCAAGGCGGCCGCGCACGCGCTGGTCGAGGAATCGGCGCGCCACGCGCTGCAGCAAGGCCGGCACCTGCGCGACGTGCTGGGCGCCGATGCGCGGGTGACCGCGGTGCTGGACGCCGCGCAGCTGCAGGCCCTGTTCGCCGCCGACAGCTGGCGCGGCATGGCCGACACCTGGATCGACCGCGTGCTCGGCAACGCTTGAGCGATTTCCCTGGTTTCCCTGGAGCCGACATGCCTTTCCTCGACCTGCCCAGCCATCGCCTGCACTACCGCCTCGACGGCAGCGAGGGCAAGCCCTGGCTGACCTTCTGCAACTCGCTCGGCACCGACCTGCACATGTGGGACGAGCAGATCGCCGCGCTGGCGCCGCATTATCGCCTGCTGCGCTACGACCGTCGCGGGCACGGCGCGTCCGGGGTGCCGGCCGGCCCGTACCGCGTGGACGACCTCGGCGGCGACGTGCTGGCCTTGTGGGACGCGCTGCGGATCGAGCGCAGCCATTTCTGCGGGCTGTCGATCGGCGGCCTGACCGGGCAGTGGCTCGGCCTGCACGCCGGTGCGCGGCTGCAGCGCTTGGTGGTCAGCGCCACCGCGCAGAAGATCGGCAGCGCCGACAGCTGGCGCGCGCGCATCGCGCAGGTGCAGGCCGAGGGACTGGCCGCGCTGGCCGCGGCGACGCGCGAGCGCTGGTTCACTCCCGCCTTCGCCGCGCGGCAGCCGCAGCGGCTGGACGCGATCATCGCCGGCTTCCTCGCCACCTCGCCGGACGGCTACGCGGCGTGCTGCCATGCCGTGGCCACGGCCGATTTCCGTGGCCGGCTCGGCGCGCTGGCGGTGCCGCTGCTGGCGATCGCCGGCGACGACGATCCGGTGTGCCCGCCGCAGGACCTGCGCGACATCGCCGCGGCGGTGCAGGACGGTCGCGCCGCGCAGGTGCCTGGCCGCCACATCTGCAACGTGGAGTCGGCGCAGGCGTTCAACCGCCTCTTGCTCGAATTTCTGCAGGCTTCCTAGAACGCATCCCGCTACGCTCCGCTGCTTGCCGAAGATCCGCCGTCCGGCGAATCAGGCGCTGCGTCCTCCCGCCCTCACAACGGAGTCCCCATGGACGAGAAACAACGCTACGACGCCGGACTGCAGGTCCGCAAAGCCGTGCTCGGCGAGGAGCATGTGCAACGTTCGCTGGACGCGCGCACCGACTTCACCAGCGAGTTCCAGGAGTTCATCACCCGCACCGCCTGGGGCACGGTGTGGACCCGCGACGGCCTGCCGCGGCACACCCGCTCGCTGCTGACCCTGGCGATGATGGTCGCGCTCGGCCACGACGAGGAATTCAAGCTGCACGTGCGCGCCGCGCGCAACAACGGCGTCAGCGCGGACGAGATCAAGGAAGTGCTGCTGCAGACGGCGATTTACTGCGGCGTGCCCGCGGCCAACCACGCCTTCGCGCTGGCCAAGCCGATCCTGGAAGAGCAGGCGGCCGAGGGCTGAGGCCGGTGGCGGCGCAACGCAGCATTTTTTGTGGGAGCGACTTCAGTCGCGACGGGACTTCCCGGTAATGCCCGTCGCGACTGAAGTCGCTCCCACACGGTAATCCGTACTTCATCGACCGGCACGACGGCACGGGTCGCCGTGGCAAGATGCGGGCAATGGGCCGGACGCGGCTCCGCGCCGCGTGCCCCTTTACTTCGCGAGGTCCGCCATGCCATTTCGAAGCGCCTGCCTTGCCCTGCTGCTGCCCTTGCTGCTGCTCTCCGGCATCGCCGCGCAGGCGCAACCGCAGCCCGGCCCCGGGACGCGGATGGCGCAGGTGCGCGCCGACGACGGCCAGGCGCTCGCGGTCTGGTCGCGGGTACCGGCGCAGCCGCGCGGCACGATCCTGCTGGTACACGGCCGCACCTGGAGTTCGCTGCCCAACTTCGACCTGCAGGTGCCGGGCGAGGCGGCGGATTCTCGGTCGGTGCTGGCGGCGCTGGCGCGTGCCGGCTATGCCGCCTACGCGCTGGACCTGCGCGGCTACGGCGCCAGCGCGCGCGACCGCAGCGGCTGGAACACGCCCGCGCGCGCGGTTGCCGACGTCGGCGAGGTGCTGGCCTGGATCGCGCGCCAGCACCCGCAGCTGCCGCCGCCGGCGCTGCTGGGCTATTCCAACGGCGCGCGGGTCGCGTTGCTGGTCGCGCAGGCGCAACCGCAGGCGCTGTCGGCGCTGGTGCTGTACGGCTTTCCCGACGATGTCGAGGTGCCGCTCGCGGCCGAGGCGCTGCCCGCGCAGCCGCCGCGGGCACGCACCACCGCCGAGGCCGCCGGTTCTGACTTCGTCACCGCCGGCGCCGCGCCGCCGGCGGTGCGCGCGGCCTATGTGGCGCAGGCGCTGGCCGCCGACCCGGTACGCAGCGACTGGCGCGCGCAGGAGCAGTTCGCCTACCGTCCCGAGCAGGTGCAGGCGGTGCCGGTGCTGTTGCTGCGCGGCGTCGACGATCCGCTCGCCACCCAGCAGGAAAACGCGCACCTGTATGCACGCCTGCGCAGCGAGGACCGCAGCTGGGTGACGCTGCCGCATGCCGACCACGTCGCCCATGTCGAGGACGCGCATGCGGCCTGGGTGGATGCGGTGGTCGGGTTCCTGCGCCGGCCGCGCTGAGCGCGGCAATGGCGCGGTGCAGTGCGTCGCGCGCCGCGCCGCATCCTGCGGCTGTGCCAGGGTCTGCGCCCGCATCCGCATCGAGCGGCCCGCGGCCGTAGCCGTCCTTGCGCCGCTCGCGCCGGCAGCGTGCGGCCGCGCGGCCCGGGTTTGCGCCTCGCGCTCGGCGTTACCGGCGTCGCGCCCGGCGCGTGCGCTGCCTCAGCTGAGCAAGCCGCCCAGCCGCTGCGCGGCGTCCTTCAGTGGCGGCAGCAGCTGCGTCTGCATCGCCTGCAGGCTGACCCGGCCGGCCTGGGTGCCGATGTTGAGCGCGGCGATGACCTCGCCGCGGCGGTTGCGCACCGGCACCGCGATCGAGCGCAGGCCGATCTCCAGTTCCTGGTCGATCAGCGAGGCGTCCTCGCGGCGCACCCGCGCCAGCGTCTCCAGGAACTCGCGCTGGCCGGTGACGGTGCGTTCGGTGCGCGGGCGCAGCGGATTGCGCTCCAGGTAGCTTTCCAGGGTGTCGTGCGGCAGCGCCGCCAGCAGCACCCGGCCCATCGAGGTGCAGTAGGCCGGCAGGCGGCTGCCGGCGCGCAGGCCGATCGACATGATGCGCACGGTCTCGGCGCGGGCGATGTACAGCAGGTCGTCGCCGTCGAGCACGCCCAGCGAGCAGGATTCGTGCACCTGGTCGCGCAGCGCGTCCAGCACCGGCTGCGCGGCGGCGGTCATCGACGAGGACGCCACGTAGGCGCCGCCGATGCCGAGCACGCGCGGCAGCAGTACGTAGCCGCGGCCCTGCTCGCCGACATAGCCGAGCTTGGCCAGGGTGTAGAGCACGCGCCGCACCGCGGCGCGCGAGATGCCGGTCTCGGTGCTGATCTGCGACATGGTGACCTCGCGCGCATGCTGCGCGAACACGCTGAGCACGGCCAGGCCGCGCGCCAGCGAGGTCATGAAGTCCGGATCGCCCTGCAGCCCGTCGATCTGCTGCATCAGCTCGTGGGTGAGCCCGCGCTCGGCGGGCGGCGAACCGGGGCCGGCCTTGCGCCGGCCTGCGGGTGCGGGGGAATCGGCCATCAGGTGATCGTGCGCTCCATCGAATACCCCGCCATGGTAAGCGCTGCGCGGCCGCCTGCGCGGCGGCCGGGTTCCCGCCGCGGCGCAACCGGCTGACACCGCCGGTTGCGCCGGCGCTCGCTACTTGGCCGGCAGCGCGTAGGCGATCACGTAGTCGCCGCGGTCCGGCGACTGGCGCGCGCCGCCGGCGGTCACCACGATGTACTGGCGGCCGCTTTTGGGCGAGACATAGGTCATCGGCGTGCCCTGGCTGCCGACCGGCAGCCGCGCCTTCCAGATTTCCTTGCCGGTGTGGCTGTCGAAGCCGCGCAGGTAGTAGTCCTGGGTGCCGGCGAAGAACAGCAGGCCGGACTGGGTGGCCAGCGCGCCGCCCAGGGTCGGCATGCCGATCGGGATCGGCAGGCGCATCTTGATCCCGAGCGGACCGGTGTCCTGCACGGTGCCCACCGGCACCTGCCAGACCAGCTTGCGGGTGGCCAGGTCGATCGCCGACATGGTGCCGTACGGCGGCTTCTGGCACGGGATGCCGAGCTTGGAGACGAAGCGGTCGCGCAGCGAGCCGTACGGGGTGCCGGTCTGCGAGGCCGCGCCCATCTCCACGCCGCCGGCCTTCTGGCTCTCCATCTGCCGGCGCGGGATCAGCTTCGTCCACAGGCCGATGCGCATGTCGTTGACGAACAGGTAGCCGGTGGTCGGGTCCAGCGCGGCGCTGCCCCAGTTCATGCCGCCCAGCGAGCCCGGCCACTGCAGCGCCAGGTCCTCGCCGGGCGGGGTGTACATGCCGTCGTAGCGCATCTGCTTGAAGTGGATGCGGCACAGCATCTGGTCGATCGGGGTGGCGCCCCACATGTCGGCTTCGGTCAGTGTCTCGGTGCCGATCTGCGGCATGCCGGTGGACAGCGGCTGGGTCGCCGCGTAGCGCTCGCCGTCGGCCTTGCCCTGCGGCGCGGCCACGTCCTGGACCGCGGTCAGCGGCTTGCCGGTGGCGCGGTCGAGCATGAAGATCTGCCCGGCCTTGGTCACCTGCAGCAGCGCGGGCACGGTGCCGCCCTTGCCGTCGGGCACGTCGGCCAGGGCCGGCTGCGCCGGCAGGTCGTAGTCCCACAGGTCGTGGCGCACGGTCTGGTAGTGCCAGCGCACGCGCCCGGTCGCCGCTTCCAGCGCCACCACCGAGGAGCTGTACTTGTCGTCCTGCGGGGTGCGTTCGCCGCCCCAGGCATCGGGGGTGGTGTTGCCGGTGGGCAGGTAGATCAGGCCCAGCGCCGGATCGTAGGCCATCGAGGTCCACACGTTCGGGGTGGCGCGGGTGTAGTGGATGTTCGGGTCCAGCGGGGTGTCCGGGGTCTCCTTGGCCAGGTCCCAGGCCCACACCAGCTTGCCGCTGTGCACGTCGAAGGCGCGGACCACGCCCGAGGGCTCGCCGACCTCGATGTTGTCGGCCACGCGGCCGCCGACCACGATCAGTTCGCCGGCGATCAGCGGCGCGGCGGTGAGGGTGTAGAAGCCGGGCTTGACCTCGCCCATGCCGGCTTTCAGGTCAACCACGCCGTCCTGGCCGAAGTCGGGGCAGGGCGCGCCGGTGTCGGCATCGAGCGCGAACAGGCGCGCATCGACGGTGTTCATGAGGATGCGGCGGCGGCACAGCGCGGGCGCCGTCGCTGCGACGGGCGCTGCGGTGGGCGCCGGCATCAGGTTGCCGCCGGCGGCATCCGCCGCGGCGGGGGCGGCGGCCGCGCTGGCGGCGTCGTAGTAGCCCAGGCCGCGGCAGCGCTGCCAGTTCGGCGCGGTGGCCTTGGGATCGAACGACCAGCGCTTGCGGCCGTTGTCCGCGTCCAGCGCGAACACCTGGTTGTGCGGGGTGCACACGTACACGGTGTCGCCGATCTGCAGCGGGGTGGCCTGGTCTTCGGCGCCGAAGCCGTTGCTGGTCGGCACGTCGCCGGTGCGGTAGGTCCAGGCCACCTGCAGCTTGCCGACGTTGTTGCGGTCGATCTGGTCCAGCGCGGCGAAGCGGGTGCCGGCCGGGGTATTGCCCCAGTGCATCCAGTCCTTCTGCGCGGTGCCCGGCGCCACCGGCGTGATCGGCGCGTCGGCGGCGGCCTGCACGATCGGGCGCGGCACGAAGGCATAGCCCGCGGTGGCGGCCAGGCCGGCCACCAGCAGCGCGGACAGCGCGTAGGCGCCGCGCCCGGCCGGGAGACGGCGGCTGCGGCGCAGGGTCGGCCACAGCAGGGCCACCAGCAGCGCCAGCACCGCCGGCGCGACCAGGCGCGAGACCAGCGGCCAGAACTCCAGCCCCACTTCCCACAGCGCCCAGGCCAGCGTGCCCACGAAGGCCGCGGCGTACAGCACGGCACCGGCGGGCCGGCGCGCGATCACCAGGATGCCGGCGGCCAGCGTGGCCAGCCCCATCAGCAGGAAGTACCAGCTGCCGCCTTCCGTGGCCAGGCGCAGGCCGCCGACCAGCAGCACGCCGCCGATCAGCACCAGCAGCAGGCCCACCACCCAAAGCAGTCCGCGGCCCAGGGCCGAGACGTCCGATTGCGTATTCACGTTGCGTATTCCTCTGCAAAAGCCGTGACCGTCCGCTTGCGCGCGACGGCGGTGTGCCCGGGCGTTCCGTGAGACGGCAAGGGGAACGGACGGGTCCTGACCGCAGCGGACGATGTCTTCCGTGGCTTGCCACCGCGCCGGGACAGGGGCGGCGGCCAGCGACCGCCGCCCTGGCGTGCGGCACCGATGAGGGCGCATTCCGAGAGGTCGGGTCGATTATCGCACCGATGTGCGAAATTTGCGTGGTCCGCGGCAATGCCGCGCTGCGCCGGTAGCGCTGTGGATTCAGCGACCGGCCGCCGACCGCAGCGCATGCCACGGGCGGGGCGGGGAGCGATGAGGGTTTGCGCACGGAGCGCGGCGTGCGCGCGGTCGTCCGGGCGATTCAGGGGGTGCGCCGAAGCGCGGCACGCCTGGCCGCGTGCCAGCGAGCAGCCGCATCGAGCGGCTGCCGCTGCCGCCGGCTTGGGCCGGGCCGGACGCGGATGCGGCGCGCCGTATCCGCGTCCGCGTTCCGGCGAGCCCGGAACGCGAGCTCGCCGGAGGCGCTTGCTACTTCTTCTTTTCCTTCTTGGCCGCGCGCTTTTCCTTCAGCGTCTTGGTCGGCTGCTTCTTGTCGCTCTTCTTCTGATCCATGCCCTTGCTCATGACACCCTCTGGACGATTGCACTGTGGATTGCCGACTGCGGCCGCCATGGCGGCGATCGCGGCTGCCACTTTACTCCGCTGGCGGCCGGCCATGCCGCAGTTGTCGACCGGCACGCACGCACGGTTGGGCCATAATCCGGCTTTCCCCTTCAAGGTCCCCCGCGTCCGATGAAAACCCCCCAGGGCCTGCAGCCGCTGATCGAGGACGGCGTCATCGACAGCGTGCTGCGCCCGCTCAAGAGTGGCAAGGAGGCCGCCGTGTACGTGGTCCAGGCCGGCGACGAGGTGCTGTGCGCCAAGGTCTACAAGGACATGGCGCAGCGCAGCTTCCAGGCGCGCGTGCAGTACCAGGAAGGGCGCAAGGTGCGCGGCAGCCGCCAGGCGCGGGCGATGGGCAAGGCGACCAAGTTCGGCCGCCGCGAGCAGGAGGCCGCGTGGAAGGACACCGAGGCCAACACGCTGTACCAGCTGGTGGATGCCGGCGTGCACGTGCCGCAGCCGCGCGGCTACTTCCACGGCGTGCTGCTGATGGACCTGGTCACCGATGCCGACGGGCAGAGCGCGCCGCGGCTGGGCGAGGTGGAGCTGGAGCCGGAACAGGCGCGCGCGTTCCATGCGCAGCTGGTCGGCGACGTGGTGAAGATGCTGTGCCTGGGCCTGGTGCACGGCGACCTGTCCGAATACAACGTGCTGGTCGCCGGCGAGGGCCCGGTGGTGATCGATTTCCCGCAGGTGGTCAGCGCCGCCGGCAACAATGCCGCGCGCGACATGCTGCTGCGCGACGTGCACAACCTGCGCGATTGCCTGGGCCGCTTCGCCCCCGAACTCAACGACACCCATTACGGCGAAGAGATGTGGGCGCTGTACGAGAAGGGCGAGCTGCGCCCGGACAGCGCGCTCACCGGCCGCTTCGTGTTCGACACCCGCCGCGCCGACGTGCGCGCGGTGCGCGATTCGATCGAGGACGCGCGGCAGGAGGCGATCATCCGCCAGCAGGGCCGCGAGGCCGCGGCGGACGAGGACTGACCGCGTGCGGGCCGCGCGTCCTGCGCGACGCGTGGCCCGCAAAGAACGCTTCTCCGAGACGCGCCGACGACCACGACGCGCGGCCGACCGCCGCGCCGGCCGCATGCGGCGGCATTGCCGCCACGCCTGCAAATCCCGCCAGCGTCGGTGCCGATCGCTGCGCCCACGCCGTGGCCATGACCGCGGCATGACGCGATGCCGAGATGCGCTCGGCAATCACGCGCGATCGCGCATCGCGCGCTGAAAAATTCGTATGTCGATGCGATACCAACGTATCGCCGCAATACCAATCTTTCGTCAATCTTTCTGCGCGCGAACAAAAGTTGAAGTGGCAGCTGACTGCCGTTTTCGTGCGGATATATCGCGGGAATACATTTCGTGTAGCGTTGCGCGCTTCGATCTTCCCTCCCCTCGATTTCGACGCTCATGTTCGACGCCTTCGCCGCGCCTCGTTGTTTCATTCTCTGTGGATCCATTGTTTCCCTGGCGATGGCGACAGGGTGTTCGTCCACCGCGCAGGCGCCGTCGCCGATCAAGGTCGGCACCCTCGCGGTGAGCGCGCAGACCGTGCCGGTGGAGCAGACCCTGCCCGGGCGCACCGTCGCCTACGAGGTCTCCGACGTGCGCCCGCAGGTCAACGGCCTGGTGCGCAGGCGGCTGTTCACCGAGGGCCAGGAAGTCGCGGCCGGGCAGGTGCTCTACCAGATCGATCCGGCGCCGTACCAGGCCGCCTACGACACCGCCCGCGGGCAACTCGCGCAGGCGCAGGCCGCGGTGCTCGCCGCGCGTCCCAAGGCCGAGCGCTACCGCACCCTGGTCGGCCTGGATGCGGCCAGCAGGCAGGATGCCGACGACGCGATGGCCGCGTTGAAGGAAGCGCAGGCCAACGTGGTGGCGGCGCAGGCCTCGTTGCAGGCGGCGCGGATCAATCTCGACTACACCAAGGTGACCGCGCCGATCTCCGGCACCATCGGCACCTCGGCCTACACCGCCGGCGCGCTGGTGACCGCGCAGCAGGACGCGGCGCTGACCAAGATCCAGCGCCTGGACCCGATCTACCTGGACGTGAGCCAGTCCAGCACGCAGCTGCTGGCCTTGCGCCAGCAGCTCGACGCCGGCCGCATCAAGGCCACCGACGGCAAGGTCGCGGTGCGCGTGCGGCTGGAGGACGGCAGCGTCTATCCGCATCCGGGCACGCTGCAGTTCGTCGGCAGCGCGGTCGATCCCGGCACCGGCGCGGTCACCCTGCGCGTGGTCGTGCCCAATCCGCAGCACCTGCTGCTGCCCGGCATGTACCTGCGCGCGCTGCTGCCCTTGGCCAGCGATCCCGGCGCGATCCTGGTGCCGCAGCAGGCGGTGACCCGCGACAGCAAGGGCGAGCCGCTGGTGAAGCTGCTCGACGCGCGCAACCGGGTGGTGGAGCGCCGCATCCGCACCGGCGACGCGGTGGGCCACGATTGGCTGGTGCAGGACGGACTCAAGCCGGGCGAACGGCTGATCGTGGTCAACGCCAGCCGCGCCGAGATCGGCAAGCCGGTCACGCCGTACGCCGTCAGCGCCGCGCAGCTGGCGACCGCGCCGGCGGTGCCGGGCGACGCCCAGGCCGACTGAGGAGCTGCCATGTCGCGTTTCTTCGTCAACCACCCGGTGGTGGCCTGGGTCATGGCCATCGTCGTCGTCCTGGTCGGCATGCTGGCCATCCATGCGCTGCCGGTCGAGCGCTATCCGCAGATGGCGCCGCCGACCATCACCGTGCGCGCCACCTACACCGGCGCCTCGGCGCAGACCGTGGAGAACACCGTCACCCAGCTGATCGAGCAGTCGCAGCAGAGCCTGGACCACCTGCTGTACATGACCTCGACCAGCGCCTCGGACGGCAGCGCCCAGGTCAACCTGGTGTTCGAGACCGGCACCAACGCCGACACCGCGCAGGTGCAGGTGCAGAACCAGCTGCAGTCGGTGATGTCGGTGCTGCCGCAGGATGTGCAGCAGAACGGCATCGTCATCACCAAGTCCAGCGGCTCGCTGTTCGAGGTGGTGGCGTTCACCTCCGACGACGGCAGCATGGACAACTTCGATGTCGCCAACTACATGGAATCGAACATCGACGACCAGATCAGCCGGGTCAGCGGCGTGGGCAACATCCAGCCGATGGGCTCGGAGTACGCCATGCGCATCTGGCTGGATCCGGAGAAGCTGCGCAAGTACGCGCTGATGCCCTCGGACGTGGAGAACGCGCTGCAGTCGCAGAACACCGACGTGTCGGCCGGCGAGATCGGCGGCCAGCCGGCGCTGCGCGGGCAGCGCCTGGATGCGACGGTGACCACGCGCAGCCGCCTGCACACGCCGGCGCAGTTCGGCGCGATCGTGCTCAAGAGCGGTCCCGGCGGCGCGGCGGTGCACCTGTCCGACGTGGCCAGGATCGGCCTGGGCCCGGAGACCTACGACAGCATCACCCGCTTCAACGGCAAGCCGTCGGCCTCGCTCGGCATCGAATTGAACGCCGACGCCAACGCGGTGGAAACGTCCAGGGCGATCGACGCGCGCCTGCAGGAGCTCAAGCAGTACTGGCCGCACGGCTACACCTACCACATCGCCTTCAGCACCACGCCGTTCGTGACCACCTCGATCAAGGAAGTGGTCATCACCCTGATCGAAGCGGTGCTGCTGGTGGTGGCGGTGATGTACCTGTTCCTGCAGAACTGGCGCGCCACGCTGATCCCGACCATCGCGGTGCCGGTGGTGCTGATGGGCACCTTCGGCGTGCTCGCCGCGTTCGGCTACTCGATCAACACGCTGACCATGTTCGCGATGGTGCTGGCGATCGGCCTGCTGGTGGACGACGCCATCGTGGTGGTGGAGAACGTGGAGCGGGTCATGGGCCAGGAAGGGCTGCCGCCGAAGGAGGCCACGCTGCGCTCGATGCAGCAGATCGGCGGCGCGCTGGTCGGCATCGTGCTGGTGCTGACCGCGGTGTTCGTGCCGATGGCCTTCTTCAACGGCGTCACCGGGGTGATCTACCGGCAGTTCTCGATCACCATCGCCGCCTCGATGATCCTGTCGGTGCTGGTGGCGATGACCCTGACCCCGGCGCTGTGCGTGACCATCCTCAAGCCGCTGCACCAAGGCCAGGCGCCGATCGGCTCGCACGGCCGCCTCGGCTGGTTCTTCGTCTGGTTCAACACCCGCTTCCGCCACCTGTCCGAGCGCTACCGTGCGCTGGTCGAGCGGGTGCTGGGCCGGCGCGCGCTGGGCCTGCTCGCCTACGCGCTGCTGCTGGGCGTCACCGGCGTGCTGCTGTGGCGCCTGCCCGGCGCGTTCCTGCCCGACGAGGACGAGGGCATGCTCAACGTGCTGGTCAAGCTGCCGGCCGGCGCCACCCTGGAGCAGACCCTGGCGGTGACCGACCGCCTGACCAAGGCCGCGCTGCACGAGCCGGGGGTGCTCTCGGTGCTGTCCTCGGCCGGCTTCAGCGTGACCGGCGCCGGCCAGAACGTCGGCATGGCCTTCGTCCGCCTCAAGGACTGGGACGACCGCGACGACGACGCCGACGCCATCGCCGCGCATCTCAACAAGGCCCTGGCCGACGTGCCCGACGCGGAGCTGTTCGTGACCTCGCCGCCGGCCATCAGCGGCCTCGGCGACGCCTCCGGCTTCACCTTCGAGCTGATGGACTACGAAGGCGCTGGCCACGCCGCCCTGGTCGGCGCGCGCGACAAGCTGCTGCGCTTGGCCGGGCACGATCCCAAGCTGCGCGACGTGCGCTACGCCAGCCTGGAGGACGCGCCGGTCTATGCGGTCAAGATCGACGACGACAAGGCGCAGGCGCTGGGCGTGGACCCGGGCGACATCAACGCCACGCTCAACAGCGCGCTCGGCGGCGACTTCGTCAACAACTTCATCTACAAGGGCCGGATCAAGAAGGTGTTCGTGCAGGGCGACGCCGAGGCGCGCATGGCGCCGCAGGACCTGCAGCGCTGGACGGTGCGCAACGCCAGCGGCGACATGGTGCCGATGTCCGCCTTCACCACCTCGCACTGGACCAGCGCGCCGGCCGCGCTGGAGCGCTACAACGGCGTGTCGGCGATGGAACTGACCGGCCAGGCGGTGCCGGGCGTCAGCTCCGGCGCGGCGATGGACGCGATGGCCGAACTCAGCAAGCAGTTGCCGCATGGCTTCGGCTATGCGTGGTCGGACATGGCCTACCAGGAGAAGCTGTCCGCCAACCAGGCGCCGGCGCTGTACGCGATCTCGCTGCTGTTCGTGTTCCTGTGCTTGGTGGCGCTGTACGAAAGCTGGACGATCCCGTTCGCGGTGATGCTGGCGGTGCCGGTGGGCGTGTTCGGCGCGGTGCTGCTGATGAGCCTGCGCGGCCTGCAGAACGACGTGTATTTCCAGGTCGGCCTGCTGACCACGGTCGGCCTGGCGGCCAAGAACGGCATCCTGATCGTCGAGTTCGCGCGCGACCTGGAACACCGCGGCGAAAGCCTGCTGGCGGCCACCCTGCACGCGGTGCAGATGCGCCTGCGGCCGATCCTGATGACCTCGCTGGCGTTCCTGCTCGGCGTGCTGCCGCTGGTGTTCAGCCACGGCGCCGGTTCGGCCGCGCGCCACTCGCTGGGCACCGGCGTGACCGGCGGCACGCTGGCCTCGATCACCCTGGGCCTGTTCTTCGTGCCGCTGTTCTACGTCATCGTGCGCCGCCTGTTCCCCGGGCGGGCGCAGCCGCCGCAGGAGGCCACGCCATGAGCGCGCGTTCGCAATGCCTGCTGGCCCTGGCCTGCTGCGCGGCGCTGGCCGGCTGCAGCATGGCCCCGCACTACGTCCGTCCGGCCGCGCCGGTCCCGTCGCGGTTCGGCAACGCGGCCATCGCCACGCCCGGCGCCGGCGACGCGGCGCCGGCCTTGCCGGACTGGCGCGCGGTGTTCCTGGATCCGCGCCTGCGCCAGGTCATCGCGCTGGGCCTGGACAACAACCGCGACCTGCGCGTGGCCATGCTCGACATCGACAAGGCGCGCGCGCAGTACCGGATCCAGCGCGCGGCGCTGGCGCCGTCGCTGGACGCCGCCGCCAGCAGCAGCCGCCAGCGCACCAGCGCCAGCGCCAGCACCAGCGACACCGGCACCGCGCAGGTCGGCAGCAGCGACACGCTGCAGGTCGGCATCAGCAGCTGGGAGCTGGACCTGTTCGGCCGCGTGCGCAGTCTCAAGGACGAAGCGCTGGAAACCTGGCTGGCCAGTGCCGAGACGCAGCGCAGCGTGCGCCTGAGCCTGATCGGCGAGATCGCCGACGACTGGCTCGCGGTCGGCGCCGACCAGCAACTGCTGGCCCTGGCGCAGCAGACCCTGGAGAGCCAGGAGCAGACCCTGCGGCGTAGCCGCGACCAGCACGACAACGGCATCGGCTCCGGCCTGGACCTGGCGCAGATCCAGAGCAGCGTGGAAGCGGCGCGGGTCGACGTGGCCCGCGACGCCACCCAGCTCGCCCAGGCCCGCGACGCGCTGCAACTGGTGGTCGGCGCGCCGGTGGACGCGGCGCTGCTGGCCGGCGCCGATGCGGTCGACGGCAGCGTGGCGCTGGCGCCGGTGCCGGCGCAGCTGGATGCCGCGGTGCTGCTGCAGCGTCCCGACGTGCTCGCCGCCGAGCATGCGCTGAAGGCGGCCAACGCCGACATCGGCGCCGCCCGCGCGGCGTTCTTCCCGACCCTGACCCTGACCGCGTCCACCGGGCGCAGCAGCGACGCGCTGTCCACGCTGTTCTCGGCCGGCGCGCGGACCTGGTCGTTCGTGCCCAACCTCACCGCGCCGATCTTCCATGCCGGTGCGCTGAAGGCATCGCTGGACGTCTCCAGGATCGGCAAGGACATCGCCGTGGCGCAATACGAGAAGGCCATCCAGAGCGCCTTCGGCGACGTCGCCGACGCGCTGGCGCAGCGCGACCACATCGACGCGCAGCTGACCGCGCAACGCGCGCTGGTGGAGGCCACGCGGCGCAGCCACACGCTGGCCGAGGCGCGCTACCGCGCCGGCGTGGACGACTACCTGCAGGTGCTGGACGCGCAGCGTTCGCTGTACGCCGCGCAGCAGGACCTGATCGGCTTGCGGCTGCAGGACGACAGCAACCGGGTCGCGCTGTACACGGCGCTCGGCGGCGGCGCGGATGCGGGCGCGGCAGGCCCCGCATCGTCAGATCGATGAACGCAGGGCCGATGCGACGCATCGACCCGCGTGGCGCGTGGTCGGCGTAGATTCGAGCCAGCCCAAGCCGATGCCATTTGTGGGAGCGACTTCAGTCGCGACGCGCCTTCCCGGTAACGCCCGTCGCGACTGAAGTCGCTCCCAGGTGTCTAGCGAGCTGGCGGTGCCAGCGACCGCGAGATCCCGTCGTCGCGCAAGGCGTTCATCCTTGCCGTGACCAGCGCCAGGTCACTCGCGCGAAGCGCGGGTTCGCAACGCAGCGATGCCTAGGCGTCGGCGCGGATCAGCTGCCGGAATACCTCATCCAGCGCCCGTGGATCGCCGCTGCCGGCCGCCAGGCGCGGTGCGGCGGCACCCATGCGCGCCAGTTCGGCATCCAGGAAATCGCTGATCGCCGGCACCCGTGGCCCGTCCTCGATTTCCGCGGCGACGCGCTTCTTCGCCAGCAAGGCGTCGATGGCCTCGCGCAGCGGTCCCGACGGCAGCAGCGCCTGCAGCAGCAGTTCGAAGGCCATCGGCGGCATCCCGTGCCCGCGTTCGATCCACTGGCAGGCCAGCACCGGGCGCAGCACGTACAGGTACTTCTTGGTGCGGATGCGCTCGCCGCGCAGATAGCCGCGGTAGTTGCTCCTGGCCATGTTGAAGTAGTGCCACCAGGTGCCCAGCGGCGAATAGAACGCGCGCGCCATCTCCAGCAGCGCGGCGCTGGCGGCCGCATCCTGGCGATAGACCAGCGGCGACTGCAGCCATTCCAGCAGCGTCGGGTTGGACTTGGACACCAGCCGCAGCGCCTTGCGCAGATCCCAGCCGCTGACGTCCAGGTCGTCGGCGATCGGCAGTTCGATCACGTCGCGCTGCGCCTCGCCCGGCCCGGTGCGTTCGTTGACGGTCAGGTACCAGTGCGGCCGGTGCACATAGACGAAGCGCGCATCGTAGTCGCTGTCGGGCGAGGAAAAGCCCCAGCCGCGGCTGCCGGATTCGCAGGCGAGCAGGATGCGCACGGCGTGGTCGCGCTCGATATCGCGCAAGGCGTCGAGCACGGCGGCGCGCTTGTCCGCCGCGAGCGGGTGGATGTCCATGGCCTGCCGTCCTGGGATGGGGCGGGACAGGATGCCGCCGCGCCGCCGCCTACGCTACCCGGCTGCGCCGCGCGCGCTCCAGGTGCACCAGCAGCAGCGAGATCGCCGCCGGGGTCATGCCGGGAATGCGCTGCGCCTGGCCCACGCTCTGCGGGCGCACCCGCTGCAGCTTCTGCTGCACCTCGGCCGACAGCCCGCGCACCTGCGCGTAGTCGAAGGCCTCGGGAATCGGCGTGTCCTCGTGGCGCTGCTGGCGCGCGATCTCGTCGCGCTGGCGGTCCAGGTAGCCGGCGTACTTGATGCCGATCTCGACCTGCTCGGCGACCTGCGCGTCGTCCACGCCCGGGCCCAGCGACGGCACCCGCATCAGCGCCGCGTAGTCCAGCTCCGGGCGCTTGATCAGGTCGAGCACGGTGGTCTCGCGGCTCACCGCCACGCCCAGCGTCGCGGCGACCTCGCGGCCCAGCGCATTGCCCGGCGTGGCCCACAGCGCGCGCAGCCGCGCGTTCTCCCGCACCACCGCCTCCTGCTTGGCCTGGAAGCGCGCCCAGCGCGCCTCGCCGACCAGGCCCAGGTCGTGGCCGATGCCGGTCAGGCGCGCGTCGGCGTTGTCCTCGCGCAGCTGCAGCCGGTATTCGGCGCGGCTGGTGAACATGCGGTACGGCTCGGTGGTGCCGTGGGTGATCAGGTCGTCGATCAGCACGCCGATGTAGGCCTGGTCGCGGCGCGGTGTCCACGGCTCCAGCCCGCGCACCTGGCGCGCGGCGTTGAGCCCGGCGATCAGGCCCTGCGCGGCCGCTTCCTCGTAGCCGGTGGTGCCGTTGATCTGGCCGGCGAAGAACAGCCCGGGCATCGCCTTGGTCTCCAGCGAGGCTTTCAGCCCGCGCGGGTCGAAGAAGTCGTACTCGATCGCGTAGCCGGGGCGGGTGATGTGGGCGCGCTCGAAGCCGCGGATCGAGCGCACCAGTTCCAGCTGCACGTCGAACGGCAGCGAGGTGGAGATGCCGTTGGGGTAGATCTCGGCCACGTCCAGGCCTTCGGGCTCGACGAAGATCTGGTGGCTGGCCTTCTCGGCGAAGCGCACCACCTTGTCCTCGATCGAGGGGCAGTAGCGCGGGCCGATGCCCTCGATCTGCCCGGTGTACAGCGGCGAG
Source organism: Xanthomonas sp. DAR 80977 (assembly GCF_041240605.1). NCBI lineage: Bacteria > Pseudomonadati > Pseudomonadota > Gammaproteobacteria > Lysobacterales > Lysobacteraceae > Xanthomonas > Xanthomonas bundabergensis. The sequence continues at coordinate 517,552 of NZ_CP162487.1, forward strand.
CGGTCCAGCGCGCCGCGGATGAGCTCATGGGTGCGCTCGGTGGTATGGGTGATCCAGCACGAGACCTGGCGCGGATGCTCGGCGACCGCGCCCATGAACGACATCACCGGCAGCGGATCGTCGCCGGGCTGCTCCTCCATCGCCGCGTAGTCCAGGCTGCGCCCGTCGATGCGCGGCGGGGTACCGGTCTTGAGCCGGTCCACGCCGAAGCGGCCGTCGCGCAGCGTCTGCGCCAGCGCGGTGGCCGGCGGGTCGCCGGCGCGGCCGCCGGCGTACTGGGTCTGGCCGATGTGGATCTTGCCGGCCAGGAAGGTGCCGGCGGTCAGCACCACCGCCGCCGCCTCGAAGCGCAGGCCGGTCTGGGTGACGGCGCCGCGCACGCGCTCGCCCTCCACGATCAGCGCGTCCACCGCGGCCTGGAACAGGGTCAGGTTCGGCTGCGCCTCGACCAGGCGCCGGATCGCGCTGCGGTACAGGCTGCGGTCGGCCTGGCAGCGGGTGGCGCGCACCGCCGGGCCCTTGGACGCGTTGAGCGTGCGCCACTGGATCCCGGCCAGGTCGGCGGCATGCGCCATCGCCCCGCCCAGCGCGTCGATCTCCTTGACCAGGTGGCCCTTGCCGATGCCGCCGATGGCCGGGTTGCAGCTCATCGCGCCCACCGTCTCCACGTTGTGGGTCAGCAGCAGGGTGCGCGCGCCGGCGCGCGCGGAGGCCAGCGCCGCCTCGGTGCCGGCATGGCCGCCGCCGATCACGATGACGTCGTAGCGGTAGAAGGAATCGCTCATCGGGGACTCGTCAGCCGGGCCGCAGGGACCGGAATGGGCGCGCCCGCGGGGTCGCGAGCGCCGGAAAACGGTAATTTTAGCGTTTGCATCACAGTTTGCGGATTCGGCACTAAAGTTGGCACGCCATCTGCAGATATCCCTACTGCACCCAACGTGGCATTGCGTCAGGGGCGTACGACTGGAATTGGAACAGGGGCCAGTCACGCGCACGTTGGGGGAGCTGGGGGCCGGTAGTCGGGGGACTGCCGGCCCTTTTTTTATGCCCGCGATCCGGGCCCGACGCCAGCAACCGCAAGGCCCGAACGCGAAAAGCCCCGGCGGACCGGGGCTTTTCGTTTTAGGCGCCGACGCCCGACAGGGCCGGAACAGGGGGGATCCAGATTTCCCTGTCGGACATCGACATAGACGGTGGGGCGATCCCTAGCGGGTCATAAAGCGACGCAGGCGGTCACCCCGTACGACGTAGAGTGCGTCTTGTGGCCGCGTGAAATCAAGCCTTTTCTTAGGGTTCTAGTGTGCGCTTGGTCCCATTGCTGCGACCCAGATTGCCGGGCCGGGGCGCGGCCGGACGCTGCGTCGCCGCAGGCCGCGGCGCGCTGGCCGGACGCGGCTGCATCGACTGCGGGCGCGGACCGGCGTTGGCGGCATCGGGGCGGCGCAGCCGGTCCATGTCGCGCCACGGCGACTTGACCCGGTCGCCACCGCCGATGGCCGGCGGCGGCGGGCGGTCCGGCGGGCGGCCGTTGTCGTCGGGACGCGGGCGCGGCGGCGGACGATGCCGCGGCGGGCCGTAGTAGTCGCGGTAGTAGTACGGGCCGCCGTAGCCGTAGTAGCCATAGCCGTAGTAGCCCGCGCCGTAGCCGTAGGGCACGGCGCCGTAGGGCGCGTAGTAGCCGTCGGAATAGCCGGCCGGGTAGCGGTACTCGACCGACGGCGCGCCGCGGTAGTAGCCGCCGCCGCTGTCGGCATAGTCGTAGGTGGCGCAGCCACCCAGCGTGGCCAGCAGTCCAGCGGCCAAGATCAGGCGCATGTTCATGGCGAATCCTCTCCCTGAGGCTGACTGACAGGTTCGGCGCGTTGCATTGAATGCCCCCTTAACTCGCTTCGTCGGTGATTGAACGCTTAAGTCGCGCGCAACGGTTGCGTTGCGCCGGCAGCCGGCGACACCGCGAGCGTGAGGCGATACGTTAACCTTTCGCGCATGTTCTCATCTTCACTGCCCGTTTTCGCCGATGTGACGGCGGCGGCCGCGCGGATCGCGCCGCACGCCCAGGTCACCCCGGTCCTGCGCTCGCAGGCGCTGGACGCGTTGACCGGCGCCAGCCTGCACTTCAAGGCCGAGCACCTGCAGCGCGGCGGCGCGTTCAAGTTCCGCGGTGCCTGCAACGCGGTTTGGGCGCTGAGCCAGGCGCAGGCGGCGCGCGGCGTGGTCACCCATTCCTCCGGCAACCATGGCGCGGCATTGGCGCAGGCCGCGCTGACCCGCGGCATCGGCTGCCACGTGGTGGTGCCGGAAGGGGCGGTGGCGGCCAAGCTGGCCAATATCGCCCGCCATGGCGCGACCCTGTGGCGCTGCGAGGCCGGCATCGCCGCACGCGAGGCGATGTGCGCGCAGGTGCAGCAGCAGACCGGCGCGACCCTGGTGCATCCCTACGCCGACCCCGCGGTGATCGCCGGCCAGGGCACGGCGACGCTGGAATTGCTCGGCGCCAGCGGCCCGCTGGACCTGCTGGTGGTGCCGGTCGGCGGCGGCGGCCTGGCCGCCGGCAGCCGCCTGGCGCTGTCGGCGCTGGCCCCGCAGGCGCGCCTGCTGCTGGCCGAGCCGGCCGGCGCCGCCGACACCGCGCGTTCGCTGGCGGCCGGCGCGCTGCGCCTGGATTTCGTCCCGGACACCGTCTGCGACGGCCTGCGCGGCACCCTGGGCGCGCCGAACTTCGCGCTGCTGCACGGCCAGGCCGAGACCATCGTGGTCGAGGACGCCGCGACCGTGGCGGCGATGCGGCTGCTGTGGCAGGTGCTCAAGCAGGTGGTGGAGCCGTCCTCGGCGATCGCGCTGGCGGCGGTGCTGGCCCAGCCCGAGCGCTTCGCCGGGCGCCGGGTCGGGGTGCTCCTGTCCGGCGGCAACGTCGACCTCGACGCCTTGCCGTGGGGCGCCGCTTGACGCCGCGCCGGCGCCGCGGCTGGCTCGGCTGGCTGGGTCGGCTGGGTGCGGTGCTGGGCCTGTGGCTGCTGGGCGTGGCGATCTACATCGTCTGGGTCGGCGACCGCGACCAGGCGGCGCCGGCCGACGCGATCATCGTGCTCGGCGCGGCCGCCTACGACGCCAAGCCCTCGCCGGTGTTCGAGGAGCGCATCCGCCATGGCCTGGACCTGTACCAGCGCGGCTACGCGCCGACCCTGATCTTCACCGGCGGCTTCGGCGGCAATGGCGCGCGCTTCGCCGAGTCGCAGGTGGCGCGCCGCTACGCGCTGCGCCACGACGTGCCGGCCGACGCGATCCTGATCGAGACCGTCTCGCGCACCACCCGGCAGAACCTGATCCAGGCGCGCCAGCTGATGCGCAGCCACGGCCTGCACCGGGCGATCATCGTCAGCGATCCGCTGCACATGGCGCGCGCGCTGCGCCTGTGCCGCGAGCTGCAGATCGACGCGCTGGCGTCCTCGACCCCGAGCACCCGCTTCCGCAGCTTCCAGACCCGCTGGCGCTTCCTGCTGCAGGAGGTCTACTTCTTCCATCGCGATCTGGTGGCGCCCGGCGCCTGAGCGCGTCCGGCGCCGTATCATGGGCGTCCCCAGGGCATGAGGTGGTGGCGATGAAGATCGACGGGACCCGTGAGCAAGACCGCGCCATCGAACTGGTGCTGGCCTACTACGACGCATTCAACCGTGGCGACTGGGCGGCGATGCTCGACAAGCTGACCGACGACGTCGCGCACGACCTCAACCAGGGCGCGCGCGAGGTGGGCAAGGACACCTTCGCCGCGTTCCTGCAGCGGATGAACGCCAGCTACCGCGAGCAGCTGCGCGACATCGTGGTGCTGGGCGGGCAGGACGGCCGCCGCGCCGCCGCCGAATACGTGGTGCACGGCGAATACCACCACACCGACGAGGGCCTGCCGCCGGCGCGCGGGCAGACCTACGTGCTGCCGGGCGGGGCATTCTTCGACATCCGCGACGGCAAGATCGCCCGGGTCAGCAACTACTACAACCTGCAGGACTGGATCGATCAGGTGTCGGTCTGAGCGACGGTCGAACTTAGCAGCGCGTGCCGCGGTAGAGCTGCGGCCGTTGCACCTGTCGAAGGCCGGCAATGGCGCGGGCTGCGCGTAGTCGACGCAGCGTTTGCAATCGGCGAAACGCTGCAGGAGCGGCGTCAGCCGCGACGGGCGCTACCGGTAACGCCTGTCGCGGCTGACGCCGCTCCTGCAGGTGGCGCCACCCGCAGCGAGGATGCTTTCGCTCAATCGCCGCGGCGACGGATCGGGATCGCCGACACCGGCACCGCGGCGATCTCGCTGCCGCCTTCGCGGATCGGCGCGCCCGGCGGCGGCGCCCAGGCGTGGGCATAGATCACTTCCCAGCTGCTCGGCAGCGTGCCGTCGGCGTTGCGCAGCGGCTCGTAGGCGGCGCTGGCGGCGGCGAAGCGGCCGCGTCCGGTCAGCGTGTGGCGGCGCGCGTGCAGCGCGTTGGTCGCGCCGATCGCGCGCAGTTCGCGCATCAGCGCGGCCAGGTCGGGATAGGTGAGGGTGAACAGGTCGCGGTCCAGCACCGGGTCGCGGAAGCCGGACAGCATCAGCGCATCGCCGAACTGCGCGATCGGCGCGAAGCGGCTCACATGCGGCGCCTCGCGGTCGGCGTGCGCGAACGCCTCGCGCAGTTCGACCAGCGTGTCCGGGCCGAAGCTGGAGCACAGCAGCAGGCCGCCGGGCTTGAGCACGCGGCGGAAACCGGCGAACACCGCCGGCAGGTCCTCGACCCATTGCAGGCACAGGTTGCTGAAGATCACATCGACGCTGTGCTCGGCCAGCGGCAGCGCGCGCGCGTCGGCGCAGACGCGGCCGAACGGCTTCCACCAGCCGGCCTGGCGCTTGGCCTGCTGCAGCATCGGCAGCGCCTGGTCGAGCGCGATCACCTGCGCGCGCGGCCAGCGCTTCTTCATCGTCGCGGCGGCATGCGCGGGGCCGCTGCCCACGTCCAGCACCACCTGCGGCACGCGGTCGCCGAGATAGTCCAGCGATTCCAGCAGGCGCTTCTCGACCTCGTGCTGCAGGGCGGCGGCGGCATCGTAGCTGGCCGCGGCGCGCGAGAACGCGCGGCGGATGTGGTTGGCATCGAACGAAGAAGGATCCATCGGCGCATTATCGCCGGCCGCCATGCGCGACGGCCAGCCGCATCGCGCAGCGCCGCCCGCGCAACCTCGTCCGCGCTTCAGTCTGTAACGAACTCCTTGACGCGCGCCGCAGCGACCGCGCGCAGCCACCCATCCCCACTCCCGAATCCCCAATCCCGGCTCTTCCGCGCTTCAGTCTGCAGCGCCCCCCAGGACGCGCGCCGCAGCGACCGCGCACAGCCACCCATACCAATCCCGAATCCCGAATCCCCAATCCCAGCTCTTCAGAACGTCCCAGGATACGCGCCGCCATCGAGCAACAGGTTCTGCCCGCTGACGTAGCCGGCCTGCGCGCTGCACAGGAACGCGCAGGCCGCGCCGAATTCCTCCGCCGTGCCGAAGCGCCCGGCCGGGATCTGCTGGCGCTTCTGCGCCGCCAGCGTGTCCGCGTCGATGCCGCTGCGCTGCGCGGCATGGGCGAAGTTGCCGCGCAGCCGGTCGGTGTCGAACTGGCCGGGCAGCAGGTTGTTGATGGTGACGTTGTGCGCGACCGTGCGCCGCGCCAGCCCGGCGACGAAGCCGGTCAGGCCGGCGCGCGCGCCGTTGGACAGGCCCAGGCTGTCGATCGGCGCCTTCACCGCCGCCGAGGTGATGTTGACGATGCGGCCGAAGCCGCGCGCCTGCATCGCATCGACGGTGGCGCGGATCAGTGCGATCGGCGCCAGCATGTTGGCGTCCAGCGCACGCAGCCAGTCCTCGCGTTCCCAGTCGCGGAAATCGCCGGGCGGCGGGCCGCCGGCGTTGTTGACCAGGATGTCGACCTGCGGGCACGCCGCCAGCGCGGCGGCGCGGCCGGCCTCGGTGGCGATGTCCGCGGCCACCGCGATCACCGTGCCGGCGCCGGGCAGCGCGCGCAGGCCGGCGGCGGCCGCATCCAGCGCGGGCTGGCCGCGCGCCACGATCACCACGTTGACGCCTTCGGCGGCCAGCGCCCGCGCGCAACCCAGGCCCAGGCCCTTGCTCGCGGCGCAGACCAGCGCCCATTTGCCGGCGATACCCAGGTCCATGTCGGCGTTCCGATCGATCGAAGGAACCGCGATGATCGGGCATCGGCGTGGCGGCGGCCAGCGCGGCGCGTCGATCCGACCGCGAAGCCCGCTTTTTGCAGGAGGGGCTTCAGCCCCGACCGGGCGCTACCGGGAAAGCCCGGTCGGGGCTGAAGCCCCTCCTACAGGAAGCGGAAGCGCAACGCGGCCGGCGCGAAGCTGGTGCACTGGATCGGCACGACCGAAGCAGGGCACGTAGCCCTACTGGCGATCCGAGCGGGCAGGTTTCCTGTGGGAGGGGCTTCAGCCCCGACGCTTTGCCGGTCACGCATCGAGGGCCGAAGCCTTCTCGCAGGAAAGCGCTATGCCAGCCCGGCAAGGAACCCGCGCAACGCCTCGGCGACCTCATCGGCATGGCCGAGGAACGGCGCATGGCCGCCGCCGGCGATATCCAGCGTCTGCGCCTGCGGCGCCAGCGCCGCGGCGTCGTGCATGCCGGTGGCCGGGACCAGCCGGTCGCGTTGGCCGCCGATCCACAGGCTGGGCACGCGCAGGCCCGGCAGCGAGCGGCGCAGGTCGCTGCGCTCGAGCAGCGCCAGCCCATCCTGCAGCGCCTGCGCATCGGGTTCGCCGCGCGCGGTCAGGGTTTCGCGCAGGGTGCGCAGCTCGGCGCGGGCATGCGCCGAGCCCAGCGTGTCCAGCGCCAGGAAGCGGTCCAGCGTGCCGCGGTAGTCGTCGGCGAGGTCGCGGCCGAACTGGGCGAACACCTGCGGCTCCACCGCGTGCGGCCAGTCGCTGCCGCGCACGAACCGCGGCGTCGCCGCGAGCATCGCCAGGCCGCGCACCTGCGGCTGGGTCGCCGCGGCATGCAGCGCGAACAGCCCGCCCAGCGACCAGCCCAGCCACGCCGCCGGCGGCGTGGCCGTGGCGATGGCATTGACCACGTGCGGCAGCGCCAGCGGGGTGTCGTCGCCGCGGCTGTGGCCATGCCCGGGCAGGTCCACCAGGTGCATGCGGAACTGCGCCGACAGGCGCTCGACCAGCGGCGCGAAGATGCCGCCGTGCAGCGCCCAGCCATGGATCAGGACCAGGTCGGGGCCTTGCCCCAGCGTTTCGATATGCATCGTCGAGCGTGTGCCGGATGGAAAGGAAAATCGCCTGCCGCGCGCGCTCAGCGCGCTCCGCGCAGCGCCAGCAGCCGCGGCAGCAACAGGCGCCACTGCTGACGCGGATAGGCACGCGTGCGCCAGGCCGGCCAGCGCCGCACGCCTTCGCGGCGCAGGATCGCCGCGCTCAGCCAGTCGCCGTCGAAGCCCTGCCAGACGCCCGCCACGCTCAGCAGGTTCGGCGCCAGGCGCGGATGCACGTCGTGCAGCAGCATCCGCTGCAGCGTGTCCGGCGCATACGGCGAGGCCGCGAGCACCGCGGCGATGTGCGCGTGCCGCGTCGCGACATCGTCGTCCAGGTACAGCTCGGACAGCGCGTCCCACACCTTGCGGCGCGCCGCAAGGTCGCCGCCGCTCATGCCGCGCGGCTCACGCCGGCAGGCCGACCGGATGCACGGCCAGGCGGTCGCGCGCCAGCGCCAGCGCGTCGAGCAGCGCCTGCACCTGCGCGGGGGTGTGCAGCGCCGACAGCGTCACCCGCAGCCGCGACTTGCCTTCCGGCACGGTCGGCGGGCGGATCGCCGAGACCAGGAAGCCGGCTTGCTCCAGCGCCGCCGACAGCGCCAGCGCGCTGGCCTCGTCGCCGCACAGCAGCGGCTGGATCGGGGTGTCCGAGGCCATCAGTTCCAGGCCATGGCGGCGCGCGCCACCGCGGAACGCGGCGATCGCCTCGGCCAGGCGCTCGCGCCGCCACTGGTCGCGCCGCGCCAGCTTCACCGCGGCCAGCGAGGCGGCGGCCTGCGCCGGCGGCAGCGCGGTGGTGTACAGATAGGGCCGCGCGGTTTCGGCCAGGTGCCGGATCAGCGCCTCGTCGCCGACCACCAGCGCACCGTAGCCGCCCAGCGCCTTGCCCAGCGTCACCAGTTGCAGCGGCACGTCGTCCACGCCCAGCCCGGCCTCGGCCACGCAGCCGCGGCCGTGCGGGCCGACCACGCCGACGCCGTGCGCGTCGTCCACGTACATCAGCGCCTGCTGCATGCGCGCCACCAGGGTCAGCGAGCGCAGCGGGGCGATGTCGCCATCCATGCTGAACACGCCATCGGTGGCCAGCATCGCGGCGCCGCCGGCGGCGTGCTTGAGCTGGCGCATCGCGCCCTCGGTGTCCAGGTGCGGATAGCGGCGCAGGCGGCAACCGGCCAGGCGGGTGGCGTCGAGCAGGCTGGCGTGGTTGAGCCGGTCCTGCACGCACACGTCGTCCTCTTCGCTCAGCAGCGCCTGCTGCACCGCCAGGTTGGCGAGGAAGCCGCTGCCGAACAGCAGCGCGCGCGGATAGCCGAGCCAGTCGGCGACCTCGCGTTCCAGGCTCTCGTGCAGCGCATGGTGGCCGCAGACCAGGTGCGAGGCGGTGGCGCCGACGCCCTCGCGCGCGGCGGCGTCCTGCAGCGCGGCGAGCACTTCGAACTGTTGCGCCAGGCCCAGGTAGTCGTTGCTGCAGAAGCCGGTCAGCCAGCGGCCGTCCAGCTCCAGGCGCACGCCGTCGCGGCGGCCCACGCTGCGGCGCACGCGGATGCGGCCCTGGGCCTCGCGCAGCTTGCGCAAGGACTGGATGCGGTCGTGCAGGTCGGGGCGGGCCATGGGCGGCGGGGCATGGGGCGGCCGGCTAGCGTAGCGCGTCCCCGGCCAGGCCGGGCGCCGCCGGCGATGGACGGCCGGATCGGCAGACGGGCGTGCGTGCCGGCGCGGCGGGTCAGACCAGCGCCGCGGCGATCGCCGGCCGTGCCGGCGCCGCTGCCGGCGCGGTGATGTCCGCGTGCACGGTGCCGGGATGGTCGTGCGCGTCGGCATCGACGTGCACCTGCATCGGCGTCAGCCCCAGCCGTGCGAACAGCGCCTGGTCGCGTTCGGTGTCGGGGTTGCCGGTGGTCAGCAGCTTCTCGCCGTAGAAGATCGAGTTGGCGCCGGCGCAGAAGCACAGCGCCTGCAGTTCGTCGCTCATGCTCTCGCGGCCGGCCGACAGCCGCACCATCGCCTGCGGCATCGCGATGCGGGCCACGGCGATGGTGCGCACGAACTCGAACGGATCCAGCTCGACGGTGCCGTGCAGCGGGGTGCCGGCGACCTGCACCAGTCGGTTGATCGGCACCGAGTCCGGATGCACCGGCAGGTTGGCCAGCGCCTGCAGCAGGCCGGCGCGCTGCTCGCGCGATTCGCCCATGCCGACGATGCCGCCGCAGCAGGTCTTCATGCCGGCATCGCGCACGTGGGCGAGCGTGTCCAGGCGGTCCTGGTACTGGCGGGTGTGGATGATCGTGTCGTAGAAGTCCGGCGCGGTGTCCAGATTGTGGTTGTAGTAGTCCAGCCCGGCCGCCTTCAGCGCCTGCGCCTGGCGGCCGTCGAGCATGCCCAGGGTGGCGCAGGTCTCCAGGCCCAGCGCCTTTACCTCGCGGATCATCGCCGCGACCTTGGGGATGTCGCGGTCCTTCGGCGAGCGCCACGCCGCGCCCATGCAGAACCGCGATGCGCCGGCGGCCTTGGCCTGGCGCGCCTTGGCCAGCACCGCCTCGGTGCTCATCAGCTTCTGCGCGTCCACCCCGGTGTCGTAGCGCTGCGCCTGCGGGCAGTACGCGCAATCCTCCGGGCAGCCGCCGGTCTTCACCGACAGCAGCGTGGAGACCTGCACCTGCGCCGGGTCGAAGTGTTCGCGATGCACCGCGGCGGCGCGATGCAGCAGCTCCGGGAACGGCAGGTCGAACAGGGCGAGCAATTCCTGGCGTTGCCAGTCGTGTCGGACGACAGCGGACATGGGAGTTTCCTGACGGTAAGCGGCTGGGAAAGCGGGCAGTCTGGTGAGCATGGATATCCCTGTCAACTTCATTGCCGGCAACAGGGTTGACGGCTGGTGGCAGCGCTTGCAGCGCTGCGTGCTGCCCGAGCGCTGCCTGGTCTGCGCCGAACCCGGCGGCGCCGGCCTGGACCTGTGCCCGGCCTGCCGCGATGCGCTGCCCTGGAACGGCAGCGCCTGCCAGGCGTGCGCGCTGCCGCTGCCCGCGTTGGACGCCGCCCAGCTGTGCGGTGCCTGCCAACGCAAGCCGCCGCCGCTGGCCCTGGTCGCCAGTGCCTGCGTCTACGCCGCGCCGGTCGATGCGCTGCTGCGCCGCTTCAAGTTCCACCAGGACCTGGCCGCCGGGCGCCTGCTGGCAGCCCTGCTGCAGGCGCGTTGCGCCGGCTTGCCGCGCCCGCAGGCCCTGTTGCCGGTGCCGTTGCACCGCGCCCGGCTGCGCCAGCGCGGCTACGACCAGGCGCTGGAACTGGCGCGGCCGCTGGCGCGCGCGCTGGGCCTGCCGCTGTGCGACGGCCTGCAGCGCGTGCGCGCCACGTCGCCGCAGTCCGAGCTGGATGCGCGCGCGCGCCGCCGCAACCTGCGCCATGCCTTCGCGGTGCGTGCGCCGCTGCCGCCGCACGTGGCGCTGGTCGACGACGTGATGACCACCGGCGCGACCCTGCATGCCGCCGCACGGGCGCTGCGCCGCGCCGGCGTGGCCCGGGTCGATGCGTGGGTGGTGGCGCGGGTGCCGTGAGTGCGCTGGCGGCTTGCGTGCCGCGGCGGCGATTGGCCCTGCGACGGCAACGATGTGGCAGGTCATGTGGGGATGCGTGTCTGGCGCTGGCCGTGGTCGCGCGATCCGTCATGCACGCAGGGAGCGGTCGCTGTGTGGTTGCCTGGACCAGGCAACGGCAGCGAGGGCATGTCTGATCGGGAGTATGGCGAGCCTTACGCTTGATCCCGCCGCGCAGGCGCCACAACCCGACGCAATCGGTCGCTGGCGCATGGGTTCAGCAGCGCGGTGCATGGCGCGTTCCTCTGTGCGACCCGGCTGGGCAGCGGTCTGCGACAGGCCGCAACGGCCGGTTCTTCTATGATGCGGCCAAACGAACTGCGGGAGATGGCGATGCGTTGGAGAACTTTGGGACTGTCGTTGGCGTTGTGCGTGTTCGGCATGAGCGGATGCAGCTACGCCCCGTCGCCCGATGGCGCCGGCGCGAGTGCAGGCGCGAGTGCGGTCAAGGCGAAGATCGAATGGCGCCAGGCCAGCAATGCGCCCAGTGCCGGCTATACCGAGGCCGCGTACCAGGGACGGCCGGTGTATCTGGCGCCGCAGCCGTTGTTGGCCGTCGATGGCGCCGCGACGGTGGCGCGCGTGGACGGCGACGATGGCAAGCCGGCACTGGATCTGAGTTTCTCGGGACACGACGATCGCCTGACCCGTGCGACGGAGCAAAACATCGGCAAGCCGATCGCGCTGCTGGCCGACGGTCAGGTGCTCACCGTGGCGACGGTCATGGCGCCGCTCCCCGGCGACCGACTGCGCATCAGCGGTCTGCAGGATGCGCAGGAACAGCAGCGGGTGTTCGCGCTGCTGACGCATGCGCCGATGGATGACGCGAAGCCTTAGCGCTGGCTGGCGTGATCGGGGTGGGGTGCCGTGTCCGCCGTGGCAGGCTTGTGCATAGCCTGCCTGTTCAAGCCGCGCGCTGTTGCATTGCGCCGGTAAGGCAGTGCGATGCCCATGCCTTGAACCGCAGTGCGTCGGATCTTCCGCCGGTTGCGCCGACCGGCCAGGTCAGGAAATATCGATCCAGCAGACGGACGCGGAGTTTGCCGGATGTACCTGCCGCAACCGAGTTCGTTCCCGCCACCGGCATGGAAAAGGCGTCGCGGCTGAAGCCGCTCCTACAGGAGTCGATCGACGGTTTGGAGGGACTTCAATCCCGACGCTTTACCGGCAAGCACCGGACGAAGCCTGCCCTGCGGCATTGCCGTCAGCGGCCAAACGCACCGCTCCGACGACGTCCTCATCCGCAGCCGCCATTGCGCGGTTTCTCCGCCTCGGTCTACCCCGCGCGCAACGCCAGCGCCGCGGCGATGCCGGCGAAGACCGCCAGGCCGACCCAGTTGTTGTGCAGGAAGGCGCGGAAGCAGGGCGCGCGTTCGCGGGTGCGGGCGATGCGGAATTCGTAGGCGACCAGCAGCGCGGCCACGCCCAGGCCGGCCCAGTACCAGATCCCCAGCGCGCCGCGGGTGCCGACGAAGGCCAGCGCGACGAACATCAGCGCGTACAGGATGCCCTGCGCGACCAGGTCCAGGTCGCCGAACAGGATCGCGGTGGACTTGGAGCCGGCGCGCAGGTCGTCCTCGCGGTCGACCATCGCGTACCAGGTGTCGTAGGCGGTGGCCCACAGGATGTTGGCCGCGTACAGCAGCCAGCCCAGCGCCGGCACCTCGCCGCGGATCGCCGCGAACGCCATCGGGATGCCCCAGCCGAAGGCCATGCCCAGATAGACCTGCGGCAGGTAGGTGTAGCGCTTCAGGTAGGGATAGCTGGCGGCCAGGAACAGCCCGACCACGCTCAGTCCGATGGTCAGCGCGTTCATCGTCAGCACCAGCGCGAAGGCCACGACCATCAGCAGCGCGAACACCGCCAGCGCCTCGCGGCCGCTGACCGCGCCGGTGGCCAGCGGCCGGGTGCGGGTGCGCTCGACCTGCGGGTCCAGCCAGCGGTCGGCGTAGTCGTTGATCACGCAGCCGGCCGAGCGGGTCAGCCACACCCCGGCGGTGAACACGAACAGCGTCCAAAGCGGCGGCACCCCGTCGGCGGCCAGCCACAGCGCCCACCAGGTCGGCCACAGCAGCAGCAGCGCGCCGATCGGACGGTCGCCGCGCAGCAGTTTCCAGTACTGGCCCAGGCGCGCGCGCGGCGGTAGCGCGGCGGGCGTTTCGTAGCGTTCGTAACCCATCGCGCAAGGGTAGCAGCCGGGCCCGGCTGGCGGCAGCACGGCCGCGTCCGCGACCGTTGCGGCGCAGGCCCGGCGACGGCCAGGCCGGCCGCGGCGGCAGGCCATCGGCATGGGGGAGACGCGGCGCGCGGTTTGCCGTTAGAATGCGCGTCCGTTGCGCCCGTAGCTCAGCCGGATAGAGTAGTGGCTTCCGAAGCCATTGGTCGGGGGTTCGAATCCCTCCGGGCGCACCACATCATCTCCCAGCCTGCATGGCCTCCTCGATCGCGACCCCTGCCGGTGCTGCACGCCGCCTTCGGCGCTGCGACGGTCCGGGGCGACGCCGAGCGCTGCGATCGGTGCGATCCCCCGTCACAACACCCGCTGAGTGTCGCTGCCGTCTGCGGCGCAGTCCTGCGCTGGCGCCAATGTCCGTCGTGGCCGTGACCGCTTTTGCGATGCCGACGGCGGTGCTTGCGTTGCGTTTCGCCGCCGCTCCAGCGGGCGCGGCATGCGTGCAGCGCCCGCGGCACCGGCCGCTCGCTTCCACGCCTGCGTGCCCAGTCCGTGTCGCCACTCTCCCGACCAACGGCCTGGCGCCGAACGCGATTCCCGGCCGAGGCGGCCGCCGCCGGTGAGCAGCCAGCGCGCGCCACTCGGCAAGCCTGCCGTGCGCCTGCTCGGCGACGACGATGCGCTGGCCTACCTGCGGCTCGGCGCGGGCGCGCCGGTGGTGCTGGTGCATGGCGCCCTGTGCGACTACCGCTACTGGGCGCCGCAACTGCGCGGCCTGTGCGAGCGCTTCGATGTCGCCGCGCTGAGCCTGGGCCAGTACTACCCCCAGTTGCAGTCCTCGCTGCGGCATCCCTTCGGCTGGCGCTGGCATGCGCGGCAGGTCGCCGCGTTCCTCGCCGACTATGGCCGGCCGGTGCATCTGGTCGGTCACTCGCGCGGCGCCGCGGTGGCCTGGCAGGTGGCGTTGCAGAAGCCGGCCGCAGTTGCCAGCCTGAGCCTGTTCGATCCCGGCGGGCCGCAGCCGCAGGGCCTGCCTGAAGAGGTGGTGGCGATCCGTGCGCAGGCGATCGCGCTGCTTCAGGACGGACAGGTCGAGGCCGGCCTGGAATGCTTCGTCGATTCGGTCAGTCAGCCCGGCGCCTGGGCGCGCAGCAGCGCGTCGTTCCGGCAGATGGTGCGCGACAACGCGCAGACGCTGGTGCCGCAGATCGGCGATGCGCTGCCGGCCTACCGCCGCGAGCAGGCCGCTGCGCTGGCGCTGCCGGTGCTGCTGGTCAGCGGCGAACTGAGCCCGGCGCAGTACCGCGACAACGCCGCGGCGCTCGCCGAGTGGTTGCCCGATGCGCGCCACCACGTCCTCGCCGGCGCGTCGCACGGCATGACCTTCACCCATGCGCGGCGCTGCAATGCCTTGCTGGCTGAGTTCGTGGCGCCAGAACTAGGTTGAGACATGGATGAGCCTTAGCACCTAGTTCAGATAATTTCTAGTGGTATTGCTTGCTCCGCCGCTCACTTAGCCGTGGAGAAGGCCCGCTTACCGGGAAGAAGCGCGAAAAAGGCCGATCTTTTTAGAAGTTAAAAGGATTTTTGCAAATTTAACTTAATTTTAATAATTTCACTTTAAAAATTATGATGGCCTCTTAGGGCGCTGAGAGGGGCTGCGAGGCCGGTTGCTTGCCTCTCTCTGGGGGGTGGAGGTTTCGCTATTCGGAAGCGCTAGCGGGGCAAATAGACCGGCTAGCGTTGATGTCTCGTCTTTTGCTGTTGACGGAGGGGATTTTTACGGTTAAGGTTGAATTGTAGTGACAGAAGTAAAAAACCCCCGCCACGAGGGCGAGGGTCGGTTCTTTAACAGCTTAAGACTCGCTGGTCGGTCGCGTTGGCGCGCGATTCTTCCAGTGACAAGGACGGGGACAGAGATCAGTGCCGAGGAGGCTCCTCTGTCACACGGCCAAGCAGTGTCTTGTCGACTTTTGGGGCGACAAGACAATCTTTTCATGGTTGCACCGGGCGTGTCAATTGTTGGCCCGGGCAGTCTGGAATCTCTTGGCGAGACCGTGCTCCTCCAATCTTCTCTGAGGACAGCACGCATGCGTACCAAGTCTGTACCGGTCTGTGCTTACACCCGTCGCCGTTTTGGCAGGGTCGAGCACGTCTGCCGGCACTTCCGCTCCTATCCGCGCCACTAAGCGTCGATAGGATAAACACCGGACCTTAGTCTTAGGGTCCGGTGTTTATTAAAGGAAGGCTTGTTGCGAGGCGTTAGTCTAGGAGAGTCACATCGGAGCTTGTCAATAATGGCTAGCAACAGCAAAGGCCCTGCGGACTTCCGTAGTTCGGTTTCCGGTAGATTTGTGACTCAGAAAACCGCGGAGCGCAATCCGCGAACTACTGAGAAAGAGCACAATCGTCCGCCGCCGCCGAAGAAAAAATGAATATAAGGGCCCGCATAACTGCGGGCCCTTATTTTATTCGTCTACCTGCCATGTTAGTCGGCTGCGCTCAAGCACTCACGGTTATAGCTATCAAAATCATGCTGAGATAGGGCGCTTACGGTAAATATAAATATTAAAATTATCTGAGGTTCTTGCATGTCCATTGCAAATGATAATTCACAAGATGTTTCAGGGAGAAAGGAGAAGTGGGGACAAGCTCGGCGCCTTGAATTCATTGACTCTCGTCTCTTATGGGACGGGCATGTGAACCGATCTGATTTGACGGATTTTTTCCACATTTCTCCTCCTCAGGCGACATTAGACCTGGCTGAGTATGTCAAAAGGGCGCCAGGAAATGTGTACTACGATCCGAGACAGAAATCCTACTTGGCTTCGCCCTCATTTAAGGCAGTGCTGGCCGATTCTTCCAGTTCCCGTTATCTTGCCGAATTATATGCGTTACGCACTAGTATATTAGGGCCTGATCTAAGTTTCTTAGGAGCATTGCCGGCAGCTGAGGTTGTTCGCTCTCCTGCGCGTGCCGTAAATTCTACGCTTCTCAGGGATACATTGCATGCCATCCGAGAGCGCAGATTTCTTTTAATAACATATCAAACCATGGCTAGGTCAGAGCCCGATCAGCGGCAGGTTAGCCCTGTGGCTTTGGGCTACGATGGATTTCGGTGGCACATTCGCGCGTTTTGTCATGTGCGCAACGAATATCGAGACTTCGTATTCGCGAGAGTGTTAAGTGCTGCTCTGGCTGGTAGTACCCAAGTAAGTATTGATAATGATATTGAATGGAAAAGAATGATCGATATTACTATTGCGCCCAATCCGGACCTTTCGGAAGGTGCAAAGAGAGTCATCGAATTGGATTATGGGATGATTGACGGCAAGCTCACGATTGCTTGTAGGCAGGCGATGGGCTACTACCTCCTGACCCGACTTGGGCTGAGAGATGATGATTTTCGTACTGGTAAAGTACAGCAAGTCATACTTGTTAATAGGTTCGAGTTGGCTAAATATCTACCAGGCCTGATTCGCGCTTGATATTTTGGAAAGTTGCTCTGGTAATAAATTGGCTTATCAGCTTGGGCGATTTTTAAATAATCGCCACTACTGTGTAGTTATCGCTTCCAAATAATGCCAATTTTCGTGAAGTAAAGGCATGAAGCGTTGGTCGCCCCACTTAATGGCAAAGATGTGCACTCTCAGTCAATATCGAAAAGGGAGGAGTGGCGTGGTATTTGTGCTAGAGCGCGTCTATTGCATGCGCTAGCGGCTCTAGCCCCGGTGCTGCGGGTTCGCCGCGGTCCAGTTGCCGGTAGCCGATCGCCTCGGTCAGGTGCGCGGTGGCGATCGCGTCGCTGCCGTCCAGGTCGGCGATGGTGCGCGCCACGCGCAGGATGCGGTGCAGCGAGCGTGCCGACAGCCGCAGGCGGTCGATGGCGTGTTCCAGCAGAGCCTCGTCGCGCGGCTGCAGGCGGCAGTCGCGCAAGGTTTCGCCGTGGCCGAGCTGGCCGTTGGGGCAGCCGGCGCGCGCCAGCTGGCGTTGCCGTGCCTGCTCCACGCGGGCGCGCACCGCGGCGCTGCTTTCGCCGGGCGCGGCATCGGCGCGCAGCGCCTGCGGTGGCAGCCGCGGCACGTCCACATGCAGGTCGATGCGATCCAGCAAGGGGCCGGAGATGCGCGCGCGGTAGCGGCGGATGCCATCGTCGCTGCAGCGGCAGCGGCCGCTGGCATCGCCGGCCCAGCCGCAGGGGCAGGGGTTCATCGCCGCGACCAGTTGGAAGCGGGCCGGGAACTCGGCGCTGCGCGCGGCCCGCGACACCGTGACCGTGCCCGATTCCAGCGGCTCGCGCAGCACTTCCAGCGCGTGCCGGTTCCATTCGGGCAGTTCGTCCAGGAACAGCACGCCGCGATGCGCCAGCGAGATCTCGCCCGGGCGTGGATGGGTGCCGCCGCCGACCAGCGACACCGCGCTGGCGGTGTGATGCGGCGCGCGGTAGGGGCGCTGCCGCCAGCGTGCCGGGTCCAGGCCGCGGCCGCTGACCGAGGCGATCGCCGCCGCTTCCAGCGCCTCGGCCTCGCTGGCCTCGGGCAGGATCCCCGGCAGGCGCGAGGCCAGCAGGGTCTTGCCGCAGCCCGGACTGCCGATCAGCAGCAGGTGGTGGTGGCCGGCGGCGGCGATCTCCAGCGCGCGCCGCGCCTGCGCCTGCCCGCGCACGTCGCTCAGGTCGGGAAACGGCGTGGCCGCGGCCGGCAGGGCGGCGGCGGCCGGCAAGGTCTTGGTGCCGTTCAACAGCGCGCAGACCTCGAGCAGGGTGCGTGCGGTGAATGCCTGCACGTGCTGCGCCAGCGCCGCCTCGGGGCCGTTGCCGGCGGGCACGATCAGGGTGCGTCCGGCCTGCGCGGCGGCCAGCGCCGCCGGCAGCACGCCGTCCACGGGGCGCAGTTCGCCGGTCAGGGCCAGTTCGCCGAGGAATTCGTAGTGGCTCAGCGCCTGCGGGTCGAGCTGCCCGGCGGCGGCGAGGATGCCCAATGCGATCGGCAGGTCGAAGCGCCCGCCTTCCTTGGGCAGGTCGGCCGGGGCCAGGTTGACGGTGATGCGCCGTGCCGGGAATTCGTATTGCGCGCACAGCATGGCGGCACGCACCCGGTCGCGCGATTCGCGTACCGCGGCTTCGGGCAGGCCGACGATCTGCGTCGCCGGCAGCCCGCCGGACAGATGGACCTCGACCCGAACCGGAGGCGCAAGCACCCCCGCGCGGGCACGGCTGTGCACCAGCGCCAGGCTCATGGTGGCGGGTGGGTCAGGCTTGCGCGGAGGGCGGCGCGTCGCCGCTGCGCGCGGCTTCCAGCGCGGCGACGCTGCGTTCCAGCGCTTCCAGCTTCTCGCGGGTGCGCAGCAGCACCGCGCGCTGCACGTCGAATTCCTCGCGGGTGACCAGGTCGAGCTTGCCCAGCCCGGCCTGCAGCGCGCTCTTGAAGGTGCTCTGCAGTTCGTCGCGGGATTCGCGCAGGCCTGGCGGCACCAGGTCGCTGAGGCGGCGGGCGAGGTCGTCGAGGTGGTTGAGGTCGATCATGGCGATGCTCCGGCAGGTAGCGCCAGACTGCGGCACCCGGCGGTTCGGGTCCATCGGTGTCCGGCGCGGCGCGCTGTCGGGAAATTCCGGCGATGGGGCGCGCGGCCATTTGAACCCGGCGGCCGGGCATCGCGCAACCGCGCTATCCTGAGGCCATTGTGATTGGAGAAAGCCGCATGAAGATGATCATGGCCGTGATCAAGCCGTTCAAGCTCGACGACGTGCGCGAAGCGCTCGCCGCGCAGGGCGTGGCCGGCATCACCGTCACCGAGGTCAAGGGTTTCGGCCGGCAGAAGGGCCACACCGAGCTGTACCGCGGCGCCGAGTACGTGGTCGATTTCCTGCCCAAGGTGAAGCTGGAAGTGGCGGTCACCGAGGACCAGGTCGAGCGCGTGCTGGAGGCCATCGTCAAGGCCGCCGGCACCGGCAAGATCGGCGACGGCAAGGTGTTCGTGTACGACCTGGGCACGGTGGTGCGGATCCGCACCGGCGAACTGGATGCGGACGCGCTGTAAGGCGTCTGCGATGCCGGGCCGATGCGCGAGCAGCCGTCGACGCCAGCAGGTCCGCCAGGCGCAGGTCGACTTGCGAGGCTCTAGATGCCGGACAGGCCCCGGCCGAGCGTGAGCCAGAAGACGGCAACCGTTGCGGCAGCGGCAAGCACGATGGCCCGGCTGAATGGAAGCGAGGACATTCGCGAGAGGGTACGTGACGCGGCGACAAACAGCAGGCCGACCGGCGCGAGCAGGCTTTCCAGCGCGACCTCTTTGAGGGTCGTCAGCGCCACGCCTGGGTAGAACAGAACGCTCAGGCAGGCCACCGCACCTGCGGTGCAATATGCGGCGAGCAGGGGCGTGCCCGTCGGCAATCCAGTGGCGGCCCGCCGCAAGACGATGACGTAGAGCCAGATACCCGCGATCCCCAGGGCCAGGCGCCACGCCCAGCGAGGCTGCAGCGAAAGGTCGCGCAACACGAAGGCGAGGTCGCTGGTATCGGTAGCCGCAGAAAGAATGCAGCAGCCCGCGCCCCAGAGCCCGCTGAACGCGAGAAGCAGGGCCAGGAACACGGCCTCGGTCGCGCCTTGTCTGCTTCGCCCTAAGGCGATTGCAGCGGCGGCGGCGGTGCAGAGGCTGCCTAACGGCCCAGCGGCATCGACGATCGCAAGGCCGGGGTGGCATCGGAAGTACACCGAAGTCAGCAGGGTCACCGTGCCGCCTGTGCCCAGGCAGGCAAGCCCGTGGCCGACGACTTCGTGTGCTGCGCATGCAATGACGAACGCAATGGCCGCAAGTGCGCACAGGGTCCAAACGCTGAGGCGCTCATGCGGCATGGGGTGCGATGCCTGGGCGGGAGAGAGGCGCGGCGACGCCAGGCCAGCGGCACCGCGTCCGCCGTAGGCGTCTTTTCGGACGCCAGGATAGCGCTGGCGCGGGGCCGGCGCTGTCCCGCGGGCAGGGTGTGCGGTCGGCGCCATGCGGCAGGCGCCGACCGTCGCGCGCTTACTCGCCCAGGGCTTCGGCCACGAACGGCGGCAGCACCTGGGTGCCGGTGTGCAGGTGCGCGCTGTAGTAGCGGGTGGCGAACGGCTTGGCAGCCGCGTCGGCTTGGCGGAAGTCGAAGCCGCCGGACTTGCGCGCCAGGGTCACGCTCCACCAGCCGGTCGGGTAGCACGGCTGCGGGAACGGCACGGTGTGGAAGCTGGCGAAGCCGGCCTTGCCCATCTCGGTGCGCATTTCCTTGATCAGGTCCAGCAGCGCCAGCGGCGATTCGGACTGCTGGACCAGGATGCCGTCGTCCTTCAGCGCCTTGAAGCAGCTGTCGTAGAACGCCTTGTTGAACAGGCCTTCGGCCGGGCCGACCGGATCGGTGGAGTCGACGATGACGATGTCCACGCTGCCGGCCGGGCAGTTGGCCATGTAGGCGATGCCGTCGTCGAACAGCAGCTCGGCGCGCGGATCGGCGTTGGACTCGCACAGTTCCGGGAAGTACTTCTCGGCCATGCGCGTGACCTGCTCGTCGATGTCGCACTGGGTGGCGCTTTCCACGCCCGGGTGCTTGAGCACCTCGCGCAGGGTGCCGCAGTCGCCGCCGCCGATGATCACCACGCGCTTGGGCGCGGCGTGGGTGAACAGCGCCGGGTGGCTGATCATCTCGTGGTAGAAGAAATTGTCGCGCGTGGTCAGCATCACCGCGCCGTCGATCACCATCAACTTGCCCCAGTCGGTGGTGTCGTAGATCTCGATCTTCTGGAACGGCGACTGCACCTCGTCCAGCTTGCCGGTGATGCGGTAGCCGATGGCCGAGCCGGTGGGCTGGAAGTGTTCGATGTACCAGTTGTCGTTGGCGGTCATGCAGGGATCCTAGAAAACAAAAAAGAAGAGGTACTCCCTTCTCCCACCGGGAGAAGGTGGCGCGAAGCGCCGGATGAGGGTAGGGCGCAGCCCCGCGCAGCCAGACCACGCGATGCCAGGCCCAACCCTGCGCCGGATGAGGGCAGGGCGCAGCCTCGTGCGCCCGAAGCGCGCGGCACGGCACCCGAACCCTCACCCGACCCCGCTCCGCCGGGGAGAGGGGCGTCAGGTCGGCGCGGATTGTAACGGAGCCCACGCGTAGCAGGCGTTACAATCCACGCCCTTTTTCCCGCCGAGTCCGCCCCGATGAGCGACTGGTCCCTCGACCAAGCCCGCAAGACCTATTCGATCCCGCACTGGGCCGATGGGTATTTCGACGTGGATCCGGCCGGCCGGGTGGTGGTGCGGCCGCAGGGCGCCGACGGCGTGGCGATCGCGCTGCCGGAAGTGGTGGACGCGGCGCGCGCGGCCGGCGCCAAGCTGCCGATGCTGGTGCGCTTCCCGGACATCCTCGGCGAGCGCCTGGGCAAGCTGCAGGCCGCCTTCGCCCAGGCCCAGGCCGATTGGGACTACGCCGGCGGCTACACCGCGGTGTACCCGATCAAGGTCAACCAGCACCGCGGCGTGGCCGGTACCCTGGCCAGCCACCAGGGCGAGGGCTTCGGCCTGGAAGCGGGCAGCAAGCCGGAACTGATGGCGGTGCTGGCGCTGTCGCGGCCGGGCGGGCTGATCGTGTGCAACGGCTACAAGGATCGCGAGTACATCCGCCTGGCGCTGATCGGGCGCAAGCTGGGGCTGCAGACCTTCATCGTCATCGAGAAGCCGTCGGAGCTGAAGCTGGTGCTGGAGGAGGCGCGCGCGCTGGACGTGAAGCCGGGCCTGGGCGTGCGCATGCGCCTGGCCTCGCTGGGCGCGGGCAAGTGGCAGAACAGCGGCGGCGACAAGGCCAAGTTCGGGCTGTCGCCGCGGCAGGTGCTGGACCTGTGGAAGACGCTGCGCGACACCGAGTACGCCGAGTCGCTGAACCTGCTGCATTTCCACATGGGCTCGCAGATCTCCAACGTGCGCGACATCGCCAACGGCATGCGCGAGGCCACGCGCTACTTCGTCGAGCTGTCCAAGCTGGGCGCGAAGATCAGCCACGTCGACGTCGGCGGCGGCCTGGGCATCGACTACGAAGGCACCCGTTCGCGCAGCTACTGCTCGATCAACTACGGCCTGCATTCCTACGCCAGCAACATCGTGCAGCCGCTGGCCAACGCCTGCGAGGAGCACGGCCTGGCGCCGCCGCGCATCGTCACCGAGTGCGGCCGCGCGATGACCGCGCACCATGCGGTGCTGATCGCCAACGTCTCGGAAGTGGAGCAGGCGCCGGAAGGGCGCGTGCCCGACGCGCACGCCGACGAGCCGGCGGCGATCCGCCACCTGCGCGAGATCCACGACGAACTGGACGTGCGTCCGGCGGTGGAACTGTTCCAGGAAGCGCAGCATTTCCATGCCGAAGGCCTGTCCAGCTACGCGCTGGGCCAGATCGACCTGCCGCAGCGCGCGCGCATCGACGACCTGTTCTATGCGATCGCGCACGGCGTGCGCGCGCGCCTGAGCCACGAGGAGAAGAGCCACCGCCCGGTGCTGGACGAGCTCAACGAACGGCTGGTGGACAAGTACTTCGTCAACTTCAGCGTGTTCGAATCGATTCCCGACGTGTGGGCGATCGACCAGGTGTTCCCGATCGTGCCGATCGAGCGCCTGAACGAGGCGCCGGCGCGGCGCGGCGTGATCTGCGACATGACCTGCGACTCCGACGGCATGGTCAAGACCTACGTCGAGAACGAGAGCCTGGACAGCTCGCTGCCGCTGCACGAACTGCGCACGGGCGAAAGCTACCGGATCGGCTTCTTCCTGGTCGGCGCCTACCAGGAGATCCTCGGCGACATCCACAACCTGTTCGGCGACACCGACGCGATCGAGGTCAGCGCCGACGGCGACGGCTACCGCATCGCCCAGCAGCGCCGCGGCGACACCACCGACGTGATGCTGGACTACGTGGGCTATGCGCTGGCCGACCTGCGCGCGGCCTACGCCGAGCGCGTGGCCGCCGCGCAGCTGCCGGCCGAGCAGGCGCAGGCCCTGTCGGCGGCGCTGGAGGCGGGGCTGACCGGCTACACCTACCTGTCGGACGAACCGCTGGGCTGAGCGCCGGCATGCGCTCCCTCGCCGATAGGCGAGGCGAGCGCGCTCCCCGGCTGCGTGTCGCGCCGCGTTGTCGAGCGCATGCGGGGAACGTATCGCGTGCGACCGCCGCTCCATCGCATGTCGCGCAGACGCCAAGCTCCTTGTCTTCTTCGCGGCGCCTCTCGCGTGCACCACCGAGGATGGACGCACGCTGGCACCGGCTCATAAGCTGAGCGCCTCCGCCATCACTTCTAGACGCGATGCGCTACCCCGGACTGGATTTGCTGCGCGCCCTCGCGATCGTGTGGGTGATGCTGTTCCACTCGTTCGTGGTCGGCGGCCTGGGCCCGGACTGGGCCTGGCTGTCGCGCTACGGCTGGATGGGCGTGGACCTGTTCTTCGTGCTCAGCGGTTTCCTGATCGGCGGCCAGGTGCTGGCGCCGCTGGCGCGCGGCGCGCCGCTGCGCTACGGCGATTTCTACCTGCGCCGCGCGTTCCGCATCCTGCCGGCCTTCGCCGCGGTGCTGGCGCTGTACCTGGCCTGGCCCGGATTCCGCGAAGCGCCGGGCATCGCGCCGTGGTGGATGTTCGCCAGCTTCACCTTGAACCTGGGCATCGACTACGCCAACCAGCAGGCGTTCTCGCATGCCTGGTCGCTGTGCGTGGAGGAGCATTTCTACCTGGTGTTCCCGCTGCTGGCGGCGCTGTCGCTGCGGCGGCCGTCGGCGCCGCGCTTCGTCGCGCTGTGCCTTGCCGCGGTGCTGGCCGGCATCGCGCTGCGCACGGCGACCTGGCTGCACGACAGCGCGCTCGACCGCATCGGCGACGGGCTGCAGCGCAACTGGTTCATCGAGGACATCTACTACCCGACCTGGAACCGGCTCGACGGGTTGCTGGCCGGCGTGGTGCTGGCCGTGCTCAAGGTGTTCCGGCCGCAGTATTGGCAGTGGCTGCAGCGCCGGGCCAACGCGGCGATGCTGGCCGGGTTGGCGGTGTGCGCGCTGGCGATGTGGCTGTTCCGCGAGCGCACCGGCCTGCTCGGCAATGCGATCGGCTGGCCGGTGTTGTCGCTGGGGCTGGCACTGCTGGTCTGCGCCGGCGCGTCGTTGCATGGCGTGCTGGGCCGGCGTGCCGTGCCGGGCGCCGGGTGGCTGGCGGCGGTCTCGTACAGCCTGTACCTGACCCACAAGGCCGTGTTCCATCTCACCCAGAGCTGGTTCGGCAGCGCGCTGGACGGGCGCGGGCCGCTCGCGTTCTGTGCCTATGCGGGCATGGCGCTGCTGGCCGCCGCGCTGCTGCACTACGCGGTGGAACGGCCGTTCCTGCACCTGCGCGAGCGCCTGCGGGGCAAGCCGACAGAGGTGCCGGTGGCGGCATAGGTGGCCGCTGCCGGGGCGCGTCGTTCAGGCGAATGCGCGGCGCACGCCGGTCATGCGGCGTTCGCCACGCAGCGGCCTCACCCCGGATCGGCGTGCGCCATGCGCGCGTCGTGCAGGCGCTGCTGCAGGATCTCCGCCAGGCGCGCCACCGCCGGCGCTGGCGCTGCCTCGGCGCGATGCAGGTTCAAGCCCAACGCCGGCAGCGTCGGCAGGCCGCCGGCACCTGGGGGCAGCAGCGCAAGCGCTTGGGGAAGGCCGGCCGGCGTGCGCAAGGTCAGTCCCAGGCCGGCACGGACCGCGGCCCAGACGCCGCCGAGGCTCGCGCTGGTGAAGGCGATGCGCCACGGGATGCCGGCCCGGTCCAGCGCCGTGGTCGCCGCGGTGCGCAGCAGGCACGGCGCGTCCAGCATCACCAGCGGCAACGGCGTCTCGCCGTCCCAGTCGCTCGGGGCCGGCGGCGGGGCGTCCGCCGCCGCGATCCAGCGCATCGGCCAGGCGGCCTGCGGCTGGCGATGCGCCGTCGCCGTGCCCGCGTCCCAGATCAGCGCCAGGTCCAGCTGACCCATTTCGACCCGGGCCAGCAGTTCCTGATGGCGCGCGATGCGCGCTTCGATGCGCACCTTGGGATGGGCGCGGGCAAAGCGCCCCAGCACGTCGGGCAACATGTGTTCGCCGAAATCCTCCTGCAGCCCGAGCCGGACCCAGCCTTGCAGGGCGGGGCCGTGCAGCGCCGCGGCGGTCTCGTCGTTGAGGTCCAGCAGGCGCCGTGCATAGGCCAGCAACACCTCGCCGGCCTCGGTCAGCGCCAGCCCGCGGCCATTGCGGCGCAGCAGCGCCTGGCCGGCCTGGTCCTCCAGCTTCTTCAGCTGCGCGCTGATCGCGGACGTGGACCGTCCTTGCCGATCCGCCGCCTTGGCGAAGCTGCCCAGTTCGACGCCGGCGACGAAGCTGCGCAGCGCATCGAGGTCGAAGGTGACGCGGCGCATGCAATGATCCTGTTTTATCGAAGATTGAATGCTGAATTTCCCGATTTTCAGGATCATCTTCGATCGCTAGCCTGTGCGCAGTCAATCCCGAGCGCGAGGCGCCCATGTCCGATCTGCCCACGCCCAGCCAGGCCCTGTTCGGCGACATCGCGCCGAAATTCGCGCAACTGACCGACGAGGTGCTGTTCGCCGACCTGTGGCAGCGCCCCGCGCTGTCGCCGCGCGAGCGCAGCCTGGTCACCGTGGCGGCGCTGGTCGCGCTGTACCGGCCGCAGCAGTTGCCGTTCCACTTGTGCCGCGCGCTGGACAACGGCCTGCACCGCGACGAACTGGCCGAAGCGATCACCCATCTGGCGTTCTACGCCGGCTGGCCGTGCGCCGCCTCGGCGTTGCCGCTGCTGCGTGCCGCGACCGCGTCGGCGGCGCCGGCCGCCTGATTCCCCAAGCAGGAGACTTCCCATGCCCTACGCCCGCATCTCGCTGCATCGCGGCGCCACGCCCGACTATCTGCGCGCCCTGTCCGCCGGCGTCTACCAGGCCATGCACGAGGCCTTCGAGGTGCCCGCCGGCGATTGCTTCCAGATCATCCACCAGCACGATCCGGGAGAACTGGTGTTCGACCGCCACTACCTGGGCGGACCGCGCTCGGACGCCTTCGTGCTGATCGCCATCACCGCCGGGCGTCCGCGCAGCGAGGCCTGCAAGCGCGCGTTCTACCGGCGGCTGGTGGAACTGCTGGCGATCGCGCCGGGCATCGCGCCGGAAGACGTGATGGTGAACATCGTCACCACCGCGGCGCAGGACTGGTCCTTTGGCGGCGGCCGCGCCGGGATCGCGGCAACGGAGTCCGGCGCATGATCGCCATGCAGTACAGCATCGTGCTGCCGGCCGACTACGACATGGCCATCATCCGGCGCCGCATCGCCGACAAGGGACCGTTGCTGGATGGCCTGCCGGGCCTGGTGTTCAAGGCCTACCTCAGCGCCGACCGGCGCGATCCGTCGCTGTCCAGCCGCAGCAACCTGTATGCGCCGTTCTATCTGTGGCGCGATGCCGAGGCGATGCATGCCTTCCTCGCCGGCGCCGCGTTCGGCGCGCTGAGCGAGTCGTTCGGATGGCCTGCGGTGCAGCTGTGGACGGTATGCGAGGCGCGCCTGACCGCGGACCTGCGTGGCGCCCGCTACGCCCGGCGCGAGAGCGTCGCGCTATCCGACGCGGTTGCGCTCGAAGCGCTAGGCGAGCGCGAGGCCGAGCGTGCGCGCGGCGATCTTGCCGCAGGTGCGCTCGCCGCGGTGAGCGCCTATGAGCCGCATGGCTGGAATCTGCTGCGCCTGCGGCTCTGGCGCGATCCGCCGCCGCCGTCGTCCGACGCCGGCCAGGCCTACACCGTGGGCCATGTGTCCGCACCGGCGAGTGGCGGCTGAGGCACGGCGCCCCCTGCCTTGCCGTTTGCTTTTACCATTCCCGATTCCCCCACTCCCATTCCCGGCCTCCCAATGACCCAGACCGCCCTCATCACCGGCGCCACCTCCGGTTTCGGCGCCGCCGCCGTGCGCCGCTTCGTCGCTGCCGGCTGGCGCGTGATCGCCACCGGCCGCCGCGCCGAGCGCCTGCAGCCGCTGCTGGCCGAGTTCGGCGCCGAGCGCGTGCACGTGGCGGCATTCGACATCCGCGACGAAGCCGCACTCGATGCGCTGCTGGCCGAACTGCCGGACGCGTTCCGCGGCATCGACCTGCTGGTCAACAACGCCGGCCTGGCGCAGGGCACCGCGCCGGCGCAGGCGGCATCGCTGGACGATTGGCGCACCATGATCGACACCAACATCACCGCACTGGTGACCCTGACCCATCGCCTGCTGCCGACGCTGATCCAGCGCCGCGGCGCGATCATCAACATCAGTTCGGTGGCCGCGCTGTACCCGTATCCGGGCGGCAATGCCTACGGCGGCACCAAGGCCTTCGTCAGCCAGTTCTCGCTGGGCCTGCGCTCGGACCTGCACGGCACCGGCGTGCGCGTGACCGCGATCGAACCGGGCATGGCCGAGACCGAGTTCACCCTGGTGCGCACCCACGGCGACCAGGGCGCGTCGGACAAGCTCTATCACGGCGCGCAGCCGATGACCGCCGAGGACATCGCCGAGCAGATCTTCTGGGTGGCCACGCTGCCGCCGCATCTGAACATCAACCGGCTGGAAATCATGCCGGTGACGCAGTCCTTCGCCGGCTTCCAGGTTGCTCGGGGCGGGGAGTAGGGATTCGGGAGTCGGGATTAGAAAAAAAGCGAAAGCGAAAGCGGGTGCCGAGGCGTTGCGCCTGCTGACGGTCGTCGCAGCCAGGCGGCCATCGGCTGCGCTCGCGACCGGCGAGGCAATTCAACGAATGTCGTCAGCCAACCGGCCGCAAGGAATGCGGGAGACGTCGCGTCTCCCCATTCCCGAATCCCGAATGCCCAATCCCCGCCTCACTGCGCCTTGATCGCGATCGCCGGCAGGCCGCTGCCGGTCAGCTTCTGCTTGGCCTCGGCCAGTTCGCTGGCGGTGCCGTACGGCCCCATGCGCACGCGGTAGACGGTCTTGCCGCTGATCTGCGCCGATTCCACGCGCGCCGACAGGCCCAGCATCGCCAGCTTGGCCTTGGTCGATTCGGCATCGCCGGAGGCGCCGAACGAACCGGCCTGCAGGATGTAGCGGGTGTTGTCCGGCGCCGCGGCGGCGGCCGCTGCGGGTGTCGCCGCCGCTGCGGCCGGCCTGGTCGCCGTGGCCACGGTGTTGGCCGGTGCGCTCGCGGTGGGGGTTTCCGGCAGCGGCGTCGGATTGGACGCTGCCGCCGTCGTTGCCGGCGCAGTGGAGGCCGTCGCGGTTGCGGTTGCGGTCGCCGGTGTGGCGGCCGCCTGCGGTGCGCGCGCCTGGCGGGCGGCCTCGGCGCGTGCGCTGGCGGCCAGTTCGGCGTCGGACATCTGCACTTCCTTGCCGGGCAGCAAGGTGTAGAAGTCGTACTGGGTCTGCGCGTCCTTCTTGGCGTCGGGCTTGCTGCTGCCGGCCGCCGCGGCCGCCGGCTTGGGCAGCTCCGGCGCGGCGTCCACATCGGCATCGGCCACCGGCGCCGGCTGCGCGTCGGGGTTGGCGCGCGGGCCGCCCACGCGCAGGAAGCCGTCGCCGTCCTTCTTGAACAGGCCGGGCGCTGCCAGGAACACCACTGCCGCGATCGCCACGCCGGCGATCAGCCACACCCATCCGGGCGTGCCGTTGCCGCTGTTGCGTCGCGCCTGCGTCTTACCGCGTCGTGCTGCCATCTACCGCTTCTCCACTCACATTTTTTCCGGGGCGGACACGCCCAGGAGGTTCAGGCCGTTGGCCAGCACTTGCTGCGCCGCCACGGCCAAGGTCAGCTTGGCGTTGCGCTCGCTCGCATCGTCCACCAGCACCGGGGTGCCGTGGTACCAGGTGTGGAACGCGGTCGCCAGTTCGCGCAGGTATTGCGCGATCAGGTGCGGTTCCAGCACGTGTCCCGCATTCTCCACCACTTCCGGGTAGCGCGAGAGTTCCAGCATCAGTTCCAGCGAGGTCGCATCGTTCAGCCGGTTCAGCTGGCCCAGGCCGTCGGCCTGGTCGTAATCCAGTTTCTTCTCCTGCGCCTGGCGCAGCAGGCTGCACACCCGGGCGTGCGCGTACTGCACGTAGAACACCGGGTTGTCGTTGCTCTGCTGGCGCGCCAGGTCGATGTCGAAGGTCAACTGCGAATCGGGCTTGCGCGCGATCAGGAACCAGCGCGTGGCGTCGCGGCCGGCTTCCTCGATCAGGTCGCGCAGGGTCAGGTAGCTGCCGGCGCGCTTGGACAGCTTCACTTCCTCGCCGCCGCGCATCACCGTGACCATCTGGTGCAGCACGTACTCGGGCCAGCCCTTGGGGATGCCCAGGTCCATCGCCTGCAGGCCGGCGCGCACCCGCGCCAGCGAGCCGTGGTGGTCGGCGCCCAGCTCGGTGATCGCGCGCACGTAGCCGCGCTGCCACTTGCTCAGGTGATAGGCCACGTCCGGCACGAAGTAGGTGTAGCTGCCGTCGGACTTGCGCATCACGCGGTCCTTGTCGTCGCCGAAATCGGTCGATTTCAGCCACAGCGCGCCGCCTTCCTCGTAGGTGTGGCCGGAGGCGACCAGCTTCTGCACCGCCTCCTCGACCTTGCCGTCGCGGTACAGCGAGCTTTCCAGGAAGTAGATGTCGAAGTCGACGCCGAACGCGGCCAGGTCGTGGTTCTGCTCGTTGCGCAGGTAGGCCACGGCGAAGCGGCGGATCGCCTCCAGGTCGTTCGGGTCCTTGGAGCCGGTGACCTGGTGGCCTTCCAGGTCCACCGCGGCGCCGGCCAGGTAGGCGTTGGCCACGTCCTGGATGTAGTCGCCGCGGTAGCCTTCTTCCGGCCAGTCGGGGCTGTCGGGGGTCTTGCCCTGCGCGCGCGCCTGCACCGAGCGCGCCAGGTTCTCGATCTGCCCGCCGCCGTCGTTGTAGTAGAACTCGCGCTTGGCGTTCCAGCCGTTGGCCTCGAGCAGCCGCGCCAGGCAGTCGCCGATCGCCGCGGCGCGGCCGTGGCCCACGTGCAGCGGGCCGGTCGGATTGGCCGAGACGTACTCCACGCCCACGGTGCGGCCGTTGCCGACCAGGCTGCGGCCGTAGTCCTCGCCCTGCTTGAGCACCGCCAGCACTTCGCGCTGGTAGGCGCCGGGGCCGAGGTGGAAGTTGATGAAGCCGGGGCCGGCGATCTCGACCCGGGTCACGTCGTCGCTGGCCGGCAAGGCGGCGACCAGCTGCTGGGCCAGCGCGCGCGGATTGCCGCGCGCGGCCTTGGCCAGCAGCATCGCGGCATTGGTGGCGAAGTCGCCGTGCTCGCGGGTCTTGGGCCGCTCGACCACGAAGTCCGGCGGCAAGGTGTCGGCCGGCAAGGTGCCGTTGGCGCGCAAGGCTTCGATGCCTTGACCGATCAGGGCGCGGAGTTGGGATTTCACGTGATCTCTGCTTGAAGCGCGGAACCGGCGATTTTACCCGACCCGCCGCCTCCCGGCCCGCGCCGGGTTCAGCCCGACCTCAGCCCGTCTGGCGACGGCGGGATTTGGGATTGGGCATTCGGGATTCGCAGGGATGGCCGGAGTGCTTCCACGACGTCCGAAATCCGGCTCAGGCCCAGCCGCGCGCCGCCATCGACACCGGCCCGCCGTCGCCGACGATGAAATGGTCCAGCAGGCGGACGTCCACCAGCCCCAGCGCCTGTTTCAGGCGGTGGGTGACGGCGCGGTCGGCGGGCGAGGGTTCCGAATTCCCGGAGGGGTGGTTGTGGCCGATGATCACCGCTGCCGCGTTGTGCGCCAGCGCGCGCCGCACCACTTCGCGCGGATGCACCTCGGCGCCGTCCAGGGTGCCATGGGACATTTCCTCGAACGCCAGCGAGCGGTGCTTGGTGTCCAGAAACAGCACCGCGAACACCTCGTGCGGCCATCCGCGCAACCGCCGCGCGAAATAGCGGCCGGCCACGCCCGGATCGGTCAGGATGGAGCCGCGCTCCAGCTCGGCGGCCAGGTGGCGCTGGCCCAGCTCCAGTGCGGCCGACAGTTTGCAGGCCCGTGCCGGGCCCAGCCCCGGCAGCCGGACCAACTCGCGTGGGGGGCGATCCAGGAGCGTGCGCAGCGGGCCGTGCCGATGCAACAGGTCGCGCGAGGTGCGTACCGCGTCGCTGCCGGGCAGGCCGGAGCCGAGGAAGATCGCCAGCAGTTCGGCGTCGGAGAGGGCGCCGGGGCCGCGTGCCAGCAGCTTTTCCCTTGGGCGTTCGTCGTCGGGCCAGTCGGATATGTGCATATCGCCAGATTGGCGGGCGATATGGCGCAACGGTATCAGGGCCGCAAAGGGCCATCGGGTAAGCTAATCGTTCTTGCATGGGTAGGACATTCCCGACGTGACCGGTACTTTCGAGGGGCCCCTGCAGGGGCGGCGTGTGCTGTTGTGTGTGGGCGGCGGCATCGCCGCCTACAAGGCGCTGGAGCTGGTGCGGCGGCTGCGCGAGGCGGGCGCCGAGGTGCAGGTGGCGATGACCGCCGGCGCGCAGCAGTTCGTCACTCCGCTGAGCTTCCAGGCGCTGTCCGCGCACCCGACCCGTACCAGCCTGTGGGACAGCGCCGCCGAGCAGGCGATGGGGCACCTGGAGTTGGCGCGCTGGGCCGACCGCGTGGTGGTGGCGCCGGCCACCGCCGACCTGCTGGCGCGGCTCGCCCACGGCCTGGCCGACGACCTGGTGACCACGCTGTGCCTGGCGACCGCCGCGCCGCTGACCGTCTGCCCGGCGATGAACCACCGCATGTGGCTGCACCCCGCCACCCAGGCCAATGTCGCCACGCTGCGCCAGCGCGGCGCCAGCGTGGTCGGGCCGAACGACGGCCCGCTGGCCGAGGGCGAATCCGGTCCCGGGCGCCTGGCCGAGCCGGAGGAGATCGTCGCCGCGCTGGCCGCTGGCCGCGCCGCGGCCGCGCATGCCCCTGCCGCCGCCGCGGCGCCCGCGCCGGTCGCCGCCGGCACCGGCGGCACCGGCGCGTTGAGCGGCCTGCGCCTGCTGATCAGCGCCGGCCCCACCTACGAGGACCTGGACCCGGTGCGCTACCTCGGCAACCGCAGCAGCGGCAAGATGGGCTATGCCCTGGCCGCCGCGGCCGCGCGGCAGGGCGCGTCGGTGGTGCTGGTCAGCGGCCCGGTGCACCTGCCCACGCCCGACGGCGTGCAGCGCATCGACGTGCGGTCGGCGGCGCAGATGCGCGAAGCGGTGCTGGGCGCGCTGCCCGCCGACATCTACATCGGCACCGCCGCGGTCGCCGACTACACGCCCAGGCAGGTCGCCGCGCAGAAGATCAAGAAGAGCGGCGAGATGCTGACCCTGGAGCTGGTGCGCACGCCCGACATCCTGGCCGAGGTCGCCGCCCAGACCCAGGCGCTGAAGCTGGTGGTCGGCTTCGCCGCCGAGACTCACGACATCGAGCGCTACGCGCGTGGCAAACTCAACGACAAGCGCCTGGACCTGATCATCGCCAACCAGGTGGGGGTGGCCGGCAACGGCTTCGAGAGCGACCACAATGCCGCCACCGCCTACTGGCAGGCGGGCGCACGGAGCTTCCCGGCCGTGCCCAAGGCGCAACTGGCCGAACAATTGCTGGACCTGATCGCGGAGCGACTGCACGCATGACCATCCCGACGCCGTATCCGCTGCAGGTCAAACTGCTCGACCCGCGCTTCGGCGACAGCTGGCCGCTGCCGGACTACGCCACCGAAGCCAGTGCCGGACTCGACCTGCGCGCGGCCACCGAGGCGCCGCTGACCCTGGAGCCGGGCGATACCGCGCTGATCCCCAGCGGGCTGTCCATCTACATCGCCGATCCGCAGCTGTGCGCGGTGGTGCTGCCGCGTTCCGGGCTGGGCCACCGCCACGGCATCGTGCTCGGCAACGGCACCGGCCTGATCGACGCCGACTACCAGGGGCCGCTGCTGATCAGCGTCTGGAACCGCGGCCGCGAGCCGTTCACCATCGCCCCTGGCGACCGCATCGCGCAGCTGGTGGTGATGCCGGTCGTGCGCGTCGCCCTGCAGGTGGTGGATACTTTCGCCGACAGCGCCAGGGGAACGGGTGGATTCGGCCATACCGGAGTGCGCTGACAGGGGATCGTCTGCATGAGCGAGGCAACACAACGGCGCCCGGCGCCGGAGGGTTTGCGCAAGGCGGCGCCGCTGCTGGCGGTGCTGCTGGCCATTCTGGCCGCCTGGTTCGGCTGGAGCGGCGTGCAGCAATGGCGCTACGAACACAGCGCCACGGAACTGGTGCAGGCGCGCGATGCGGCGGTGGCGCAGACCGCGCAGGCGCTGGCGGTGGCCGGCAAGCGCTTCGCCGAGCAACTGCGGCGGCCCGCGCTGCAGGCGGCCCTGGCGCGCGGCGACGCGGCGGCGGCCACGCAGGCGCTGCGCGAGGGCTGGAAGGAGGCGGAAGACGCGCAGGTGCTGCCCGGCGACCTGGGCGCCGGCTACGCCGACCTGGACGGGTTCGGCTACGGCCGCATGGCGCTGCTGGAAAAGGCGCTGTTGACCAATGCGGTCGCCAGCGCGGTGGTGCGCGACGGCGGCGGGCCGCGGCTGGGGCTGGCGGCGCCGGTGACCTTGACCACCGGCGCCGGCGTCGCCTACCTGCGCCTGCCGCTGCGCGTGCTGACCGCACCGGTGGCGCAGGCCGCGGTCCCGGCCAGCGGCTACCTGGCGCTGCGCCAGGGCAGCTACGACGTGATCGGCGCCGGCGATACCAACCTGGCCGACCATGGCGACGCGTTGGCGCGCCCGATCGGCACGAGCGGGCTGCGCGTGGTCGCGGCCTTGCCCGATGCCGACACCGGCCCGCTCGGCCTGGACGCGCTGCCGAGCCTGGTCGTCGCCGGCCTGCTCGGCTTCCTGGCCCTGGCGGTGCTGCTGGCCGCGCGCGGGCGCCTGCCGCGGCCGCGCCGCGCCAAAGCCGCCGCCGGCGCCGGCGACGGACAGGAACCCACCCTGCGGCAGAGCCTGCAGCACCAGGAACCGCCGCCGCCGCCGGCGCTGCCCGAGGGCGAGGCCACGCCGGCCAGGACGGTGCCGGCGCTGACCGTGCCGGCCGGCATCTTCCGCGCCTACGACATCCGCGGCGTGGTCGGCCGCGACCTCAGTCCGCAGGTCGCGGCGCTGATCGGCCAGGCGATCGGCGCGGTGATGCAGGAGCAGGGGCTGAACGAGGTGGTGGTCGGCCGCGACGGCCGCCTGTCCGGGCCGGAACTGTCGGCGGCGCTGATCGAAGGCCTGCGCCGCGCCGGCTGCCACGTCACCGACATCGGCCTGGCGCCGACCCCGGTGGTGTACTTCGCCAGCTTCCACCTGCGCGCGGGCAGCTGCGTGGCGGTGACCGGCAGCCACAACCCGCCGGAGTACAACGGCTTCAAGATCGTGGTCGGCGGCGAGACCCTGTCCGGCGCGGCGATCGCCGACCTGTACGCGCGCATCAGCGAAGGCCGCCTGCCGAGCGCCGCCGAGCCGGGGCGGCTGGAGCAGCGCGACGTCGGCGACGACTACATCCAGCGCATCGCCGACGACGTGCAGCTGGACCGCCCGCTCAAGGTGGTGGCCGATGCCGGCAACGGCGTCGGCGGCGAACTGGCGCCGCGGCTGCTGGAGGCGATCGGCGCGGAGGTCATCCCGCTGTACTGCGACGTCGACGGCACCTTCCCCAACCACCACCCCGATCCCAGCGAGCCGCACAACCTGGAAGACCTGATCCAGACGGTGAAGCGCTTCGACGCCGACCTGGGCATCGCCTTCGACGGCGATGCCGACCGGCTCGGCGTGGTCACCAGGGAAGGCACGGTGATCTACCCCGACCGGCTGCTGATGCTGTTCGCCGCCGACGTGCTGCAGCGCAATCCCGGCGCGCTGGTGATCTACGACGTCAAATGCACCGGCAAGCTGTCGGACTACGTGCTGCGCAACGGCGGCAGCCCGATGGTGTGGAAGACCGGACATTCGCTGATCAAGGCGAAGATGCGCGAGACCGACGCCGAACTGGCCGGCGAGATGAGCGGCCACTTCTTCTTCAAGGAGCGCTGGTACGGCTTCGACGACGGCCTGTACGCGGCGGCGCGGCTGCTGGAGATCCTGGCGCAGCGCGAGGAGAGCCCGTCCGAGGTGCTGGCCGAGCTGCCCGACAGCGTGTCCACGCCGGAGATCAAGCTGCCGCTGGCCGACGGCGAAGACGCGCATGCGCTGGTCGCGCAGCTGGTTGCTGCCGCGCAACAGGAAGGCTCGGCGTTCGCGGGCGCGCGGCTGCTCACCATCGACGGCCTGCGCGCCGACTATCCCGACGGCTGGGGCCTGGTGCGCGCGTCCAACACCACGCCGGTGCTGGTGCTGCGCTTCGAGGCCGACAGCAACGCCGCGCTGGAGCGGATCAAGGACCTGTTCCGCAGCCAGCTGCAGGCGCTGCTGCCGTCGCTGGCGCCGGGGTTCTGAGGCGCTCGCCCGGCGCGCTGGCGCCGGGCGGGCATGCGCAATCCCGCAGCGCAGGGAGGGCCTCGGCCCGGCACCGTGCGTCGCCTGTGCCGTTCCGGCTTCCGGTCGCGGCTGAAGCCGCTCCTGCAGTGCACCCAGGCCGCTATCGCAAGGTCTTGCAGGAGCGGTTTCAGCCGCGACCGCATGCTGCAGCCGGCCAGGCATCCGGGCTTGATCCGTCGCGACTGAAGTCGCTCCCACAAGAGGCGCGAGCAGCGGCTGAGTGCAGCGTGGGAGGGGATTCGGCCCCGACTGCCTCCGCAGCCGGCCAGGCATCCGGACTCGTTCGTCGCGCCTGAAGTCGCTCCAACAAGGAGCGCGCGCAGCGGGCGAGGGACACTGAGGGAGGGGCTTCAGCCCCGACATCCCTGCCACCGCGGCAGTTCGCCGCCGCCGGGCAGCGCTTTCCGAAGGCGGCCCCGCCGCCCGCCGCGCTCAGCCGTCGGTCGTCGTCGCGGCCGCCGCCGTGCCCGGCCGCTTCGCCGCGCGATAGCGTTGCAGGGTGTCGTCGATTTCCTGGTCCAGGCCGAGCCGCTGCTGCTCGAAGTTCTGCTGCATGCGCAGCTGCCACAACAAAGCGCGATGCCGCTGCTGCACGTCCTCGGCGATCTTGCCGGCCACCTTCTGCCCGGCCAGCTCGCGTGCGCCGGCGTTGGCGAGCACCGCGACCAGGCCCTCGCGCAGGCTGTTGACGTTGTAGCGCGCGGTGTTGATGTTGTTGTCGACGATGCCGATGCGCTCGGAGAACACCCGGCGCAGTTCCTCTTCGGTCTGGAACGACAGCAGCATCGCCTGGTCGGTGCGCTTGCGCGTCTCCAGCGCCGCCTGGTCGGCGCGCTGCTGGGCGGCATCGGCGGCGGCCGCGGCGCGCTCCTCGGCGGTCAGCGTGCGGCCGACCGCGCCGCTGCGCATGCCGCTGGTGGCGTTGAATTCGTCGCGCGCCTGGTTCACCGCTTCCGGCGGCAACGCATCGCTGCACACGCGCTGCCCGCCCTGGTTCCAGCAGTACAGCTTCTTGGCCGGCGCCGGCTGTGCCGCGGCCGGCAACGCCATCAGCGCGAGCAAGGCCGGCAAGGCGCGGCCCCATGATCGGTGGATCGGCATCGTGGCAGCCCCCTGCTGTCAGCCTGACGGATCGCAGCCGTAGCGTGCCCGGTAGGCCAGCAGCGGTTCGCGGAAGCCGACAAGGTCCGCGTTTCCATCGATGAATGCAAGCAGGTCGCCCAGGTGCGCGACCGACACCACAGGAATGCCGGCCTCGGCCGCCACCGCCTGCGCCGCCGAGCGCCGGTCGTGCTCGCCGGCGATCTCCTGACGGTCCAGCGCGACCAGGATCGCGGCCGGGATGCCGCCGGCCTCGCGGATGATCGCCAGCGCCTCGCGGATCGCGGTGCCGGCGGTGATCACGTCGTCGACGATCAGCACCCGGCGCCCGGCCAGCGGCGCGCCGATCAGGCTGCCGCCCTCGCCATGGGCCTTGGCTTCCTTGCGGTTGAACGCCAGCGGCAGGTTGCGGTCGCGCTGCGCGTACTCGCAGGCCAGCGCGGTCGCCAGCGGGATGCCCTTGTAGGCCGGGCCGAACAGCAGGTCGAAGTCGAGCCCGGCGGCGTCGGCCGCATCGGCGTAGCACGCCGCCAGGCGCACCATCGCGGTCCCGGCATCGAAGCGCCCGGCATTGAAGAAATAGGGGCTGATGCGCCCGGACTTCAGCGTGAACTCGCCGAAGCGCAGCGCTTGCGCGTCCAGCGCCAATTGCAGGAAACGTTGCCGGTAGTCGGTCATTGGGGGCCGGGATTCGGGATTGGGGATGACGGGATTGGTGAAAGCATAGCCGGTCGCGGCCATGCAGCGTCCACGCATGGGGTACGCTTTCACGAATCCCCAATCCCCCAATCCCGAATCCCGGCTCTCCATCCATGCGCATCATCAGTTTCAACGCCAACGGCCTGCGTTCGGCCGCCACCAAGGGCTTCTTCGAGTGGTTCGCCACGCAGCACGCCGACGTGCTGTGCGTGCAGGAAACCAAGGCGCAGGAGCATCAGCTGGCCGGGCCGGCGTTC
Source organism: Xanthomonas sp. DAR 80977 (assembly GCF_041240605.1). Taxonomy (NCBI): domain Bacteria; kingdom Pseudomonadati; phylum Pseudomonadota; class Gammaproteobacteria; order Lysobacterales; family Lysobacteraceae; genus Xanthomonas; species Xanthomonas bundabergensis. The sequence continues at coordinate 555,163 of NZ_CP162487.1, forward strand.
CTGCCGGAGGGCTACCGCGCCTGGTTCCGCGACGCCAGCACCAAGAAGGGCTACAGCGGCGTGGCCATCTACAGCAAGCGCGAGCCCGACGAGGTGCGCACCGCGCTGGGTTGGCCCGAGTTCGACGAGGAGGGCCGCTACCTGGAGGCGCGCTTCGGCAACCTGAGCGTGGTCTCGTTCTACATTCCCTCCGGCTCGTCGGGCGAACTGCGCCAGGGCTACAAGTTCCAGGTCATGGACTGGCTGCGGCCGATCCTGGCGGAGTGGCTGGCCAGCGGCCGCGACTACGTGCTGTGCGGCGACTGGAACATCGTGCGCTCGGCGCTGGACATCAAGAACTGGAAGTCCAACCAGAAGAATTCCGGCTGCCTGCCGGCCGAGCGCGACTGGCTCAACGGCCTGTGCGCCGACCGCGCCGAGGACGCCGACCCGGCCAGCGGTCGCGGCTGGGTCGATACCTACCGCGCGCTGCACCCGCAAGGCCAGGACTACACCTGGTGGAGCAACCGTGGCGCCGCCCGCGCCAACGACGTCGGTTGGCGCATCGACTACCAGTTCGCCACCCCGTCGCTGCGCGAGCGCCTGCAGGGCTGCGCGATCTACACCGCGCAGCGCTTCTCCGACCATGCGCCGTTCGTGGTGGACTACCGCGAATGAGCCAGGCCGCCTCCGCGCCGGCGTCCTACAAGGGCTGGGCCGGGATCAAGCGCGCCTTCGCCACGCCGTCGGCGGCGACGATGGCGCTGCTGGGCTTCGGCAGCGGCCTGCCGTTCCTGCTGATCGCCTCGCAGACCCTGTCCACGCGCCTGCGCGACGTCGGCCTGGACCTGGGCAGCATCGGCCTGATCAGCCTGGCCAGCTTCTTCTACCTGCTCAAGTTCCTGTGGGCGCCGCTGCTGGACCGCTATTCGTTCCCGCTGATCGCCTTCCTCGGCCGGCGCCGCTCGTGGCTGCTGGTGTCGCAGCTGGGGGTCACCATCGGCCTGGTCGCGCTGGCGCTGATGCGCCCGGAACTGAGCGTCGGCGGGCTGGTGCTGTGGGTGCTGGTCGCCTCCTTCGCCGGCGCCACCCAGGATTCGGTGGTCGACGCGTACCGGATCGAGATCGCCCCGGCGGCGGCGCAGGCCGCGCTCGCCGCGACCTACACCTTCGGCTACCGCATCGGCCTGATCCTGGCCGGCGCCGGCGCGCTGTACCTGGCCCAGTTCGGCGACTGGACCCTGGCCTACCTGGTCATGGCCGGGCTGATGCTGCTGCCGATCGCCACCACCTTGCTGTGCCGCGAACCGGAGGTGCCGGCGTCCACGGTGGTGCGCAAGATCGACGTGGTCGGCGCGTTCTGGCAGCCGATCTCCAGTTTCTTCACCAGCAATGGCCTGGCCTTGGGCCTGGGGCTGCTGCTGTTCGTGGGCCTGTTCAAGTTCCCCGACCAGGTGATCGGGGTGATGTCCGGGCCGTTCTACCTGGATTCGGGCTTCAGCAAGGCCGACATCGCCACCGTCTCCAAGCTGTTCGGGGTGTGGATGGGCATCGCCGGCGCGTTCGCCGGCGGCCTGGCGGTGGCGGCGTTCGGCTTCCGGCGCATGCTGTTCGTCGCCGCGCTGGGCGTGGCGCTGTCGAACCTGGCGTTCCTGCTGATGGCCCAGCATCCGGGGCAGATCTGGTCGTTCTACGCCGCGCTCAGCGCCGACAACCTGTTCCAGGGCTTCGCCGGCACCGTGCTGGTCGCGTTCATGTCCTCGCTGACCGACCGCAACTTCACCGCCACCCAGTACGCGCTGCTAGTGTCGCTGGCCAACCTGCCGGGCAAGTTCGTCGGCGGCGCCTCCGGCTACATCGTCGAGGCCACCTCCTACAGCACCTTCTTCGTGCTCAGCGCGTTCACGGTGATCCCGACCCTGCTGCTGCTGGCCTGGCTGTGGCCGCGGATCCGCGAACAACCGGCCGCGGCCGCGCCGCCGGCCGATTGAAAGCCCGCGGCGAGTTGCGGATGATGGGCGCCGGCGCATGGGGTGCGCCGCCGTCCGTCAGGGAGTCCGCATGACCGATCTGTTGTTGCGCGACATCGACCCCATCCTGGTCGACCGGATCCGCCGCATCGCCGTGGCCCGCGGCTGGACCCAGCACCAGACCGTGCTCAACCTGATCGAGCAGGGCCTGTTCGCCAGCGAGCACGAAGTGCGCAGCGGCTTCGAGAACCCGGAAGTGGACGCCTTGTCCGAAGCGATCGCCGCGTTGCGCGAACTGCCGGCCGGCGCCGGCTTCTGAGCCGCGCTTCGGCGCCCGTGGCGCGGGCCGCTGCCGCCGTCAGGCCAGGTGGATGGCACCCAGGATGCGCGGCCCGCGTGCACCGCTGACCGAAGGCAGGTTGCCGGGCAGCCCGGCGAGGGTCTGCCGCGCCAGCCAGGCGAAACCCATCGCTTCCACGTAATCCGGATCCAGGCCCCGCGCCTGCGTCGACAGCACCTGCACGCCGGGCAAGCGCGCCTGCAGCCGCGCCAGCAGCAGCGGGTTGTGCACGCCGCCGCCGCAGACCAGCAGTTGCCGGGTCGCCGGCTGCTGCGCCAGCAGCGCGTCGGCGACGGTGGCCGCGGTCAGTTCCAGCAGGGTCGCCTGCACCGCCGCGGCCGGATGCGCGGCCGGCTCCAGCAGCGCATCCACCCAGCGCAGGTGGAACTGCTCGCGCCCGGTGCTCTTGGGCGGGGCCAGCGCGAACCAGGGATCGGCCAGCAGCCGCTGCAGCAGGCCGTCGTCGACCTGGCCGCTGGCGGCGAAGGCGCCGCCGGCGTCGTAGGGCTGGCCCAGGTGGCGCAGGCACCAGGCATCGAGCAGCGCGTTGGCCGGGCCGGTGTCGAACCCGCGCACGTCGCCGTGCGCCGGCAGCAGGGTCAGGTTGCCGATCCCGCCCAGGTTCAATACCGCGCGGTCCTCGTGCGCCGCGCCCAGCATCGCCGCGTGGAAGGCCGGCATCAGCGGCGCGCCATGGCCGCCGGCGGCCACGTCGCGGCGGCGGAAATCGCAGACCGTGGCGATGCCGGTCAGCTCGGCGATGCGGTTGCCGTCGCCCAGTTGCCAGGTGAAGGCGGGATCGGCCAGCGGCCGATGGCGCACGGTCTGCCCGTGCGAGCCAATCGCGCGGACGTCGGCAGGGGCGACGCCGGCTTCCTCGAGCAGGCGCAGCGCGGCCTCGGCGAAGGCGATCGCCACCTCTGCATCGAGCCGGCCCAGCGTGTCCAGCGAATCGATCTCGCCGCCCTCGCTCAGCGCGATCAGCGCCTCGCGCTGGCGCGGCGCCCAGGCATAGGTGCGCCCCAGGCGCAGCTGCGCCTGGCCATCGGCGGCGAAGCGCACCAGCGCGGCGTCGATGCCATCGGCGCTGGTGCCGGACATCAGGCCAAGGAACAGGGACGCGTCGTCGATTGCGGTCGGATCGGGCATTGCGGGGCACCAGGCAGCGTCAGTAGCGCAGCGTGGGCGAGGGGCGGCGGCGCGTCAATCCGCGCCGCCGTGGCGTGCCGGTATGCGCCTCAGCCGGCGTCGCTGGACTGCGCCGGCCTGGCCGAGGCGACGCTCTTCTTCTTCTTCGCCGGCGCGTCGTTCTTGGCCGGTGCGGCGTCGGCGTAGATCAGCTTCTCCACGCGCTGGATGCGCGCCAGCGCCGGCGAGGTCTGCGCACGGAACGCGACCAGTTCCGCACCGGCCAGCGGCGTCGGCGGCGGCATCGTCACCGATGCCGGGTTGCGCTGCACGCCGTCCACGCGGAATTCGTAGTGCAGGTGCGGGCCGGTGGCCATGCCGGTCATGCCGACGAAGCCGATCACCGTGCCCTGGTTGATGCGCTGGCCGGGCTTGATCCCGCCGAAGCGCGACATGTGCCCGTACAGCGTGCTGTAGCCCTTGCCGTGGTCCAGGATCACCACGTTGCCGTAGCCGCGCTGGGTGCCGACGAACTGCACCCGCGCATCGCCGGCGGCCATGATCGGCGTGCCCGACGGCGCCGCGTAGTCGATGCCCTTGTGCATGCGCATGGTGCCCAGCACCGGATGCTTGCGCGCGCCGAAGGTCGAGCTGATCCGGCTGTAGGACACCGGCATGCGGATGAAGCTCTTCTTCAGCGGCCGCCCGCTGACGTCGAAGTATTCGGCCGGCTTGCCGTCGCGCTCGAAGCGGAAGCCGCTGTAGGTCTTGCCGCGGGTGGTGAAGGTCGCGGCGAGGATCTTGCTGGTGTCGATCCGCTCGCCTTCGCGCCAGGTCTCGTCCATCACCACGCTGAAGCGGTCGCCCGGCTGCAGGTCCTTGTCGAAGTCGATGTCGTACTTGAAGATCTCGTCGGTCATCGTCGCGATCGCCGACGGCGACAGCCCGGCCTTGCGCGCGGCCACGTACAGCGAACTGCTGATCTCACCGCTGATGACCGCGGTGCGGGTGCTGGTCTCGCGCTCGGTCACCTTCTCGCGGATGTCGTCGCCGAGCAGCGACAGTTCCACGCGGTGGGTGGCGTCGCGGTCGAAGCGGATCCCGCGCAGGCTGCCGGCCACCGGCAGGTCGAAGCCGATCTCGGCGCCGGGGCGCAGCTTGGTCAGCGCCTCGCGGGTACCCGGGTGATCGAGCACCTGATGCATCACCGTGGCCGGGATGTTCAGCTGTTCGAATACCGCGCCCAGGGTCTGCCCGGGCTGGATCCGCACCACCTGCCAGCTGTCGCCGGCCACGCCCTGCTGCTGGGCCAGCGAGATCGGCGGCAACGGCAGCGCCAGCGTCGCGTGCGTGGTCTGCAGCGGCACGTCGATGGCATTGGAGAAGCCGGGGACGATCGTGGCCACCAGCGCGCCGATGGT